>JBHHVC010000252.1:0-3782 GCA_046754125.1 Candidatus Zixiibacteriota bacterium | reverse complement strand
TGGCCAGTTTATACTCTTTGATGCCTACCACGTTTATTCGCGATCTGGTGGCGCTCAACTCTCAAAGTGGGATATCAACATTGTTGATCTGAACACCGATCGAATATGGCGTCTCTTTCTACCTCAGGCAGACAGTGTGTACAGGGAAAACCCATCCTTCGGTTCTACCAGTGATAAGTACGTCGTCTTCGATGAAATCGATGCCAGAGACCTGACGTCGAAAGTGGTTTGTACTGACCTATTTGCAAGAGAGACGAACGTCATCGAAAACAACGGCATATCTATCGGTATCCCTACATACTCAACCGATGATCGACAGATCGTTTTCCAACGCATGCAGGGCAACAGAAGCACTATCAGACGCATTTCATTGGATTCGACAAAGATTCAATCCTCGGGATCATCATTCCTGTGGCTAATTGACGGCATACGGCCCTATTGGTTCGTTACACCTACTTCTACCGACATAGAAGAACCGGAAGGTCCGGACCAGTTGCCTCAATCGTTCACGCTGTCGCAGAACTACCCCAATCCGTTCAATCCTGCCACCACCATCGAGTTTTCGTTACCAAGTCGTTCGGATGTCGATCTGGTTGTGTTCAATCTGCTTGGGCAAGAGGTCACTGTGTTGGCCAATCAGCAATTTGCTCCCGGGACACACAGGATAGAATGGAATGGCAAAGATGCCAGAGGCCGCGACGTATCAAGCGGCTTGTACCTCTATCGCCTGAGTACAGCCTTTGGAAATGAGTCCCGAAAAATGCTGCTCCTGAGGTAAGGCTGGCGGGCGAGTATGCATTACTGTAAGTCATATCGTGGCTTGTTGCCCACTTACACCCCTCCGATTTCCCTTGACAATTCCACCCGACAAGCTATTATGAAAACAGACGAAGCCGGATATTTATGAATATGAACTACCTTCTTGACAGAACCTACTATTGTTGTTGTTGTTGTACCTTGGAGGATCGAAGTACCGGGTAGATGACGCCCTGTAAAAAACTGTTGCTTCGGTCCACCTTTTGCACTTGAAAGAAGGTGGATTTTTTTAATCGATTGAGGAACAAGCAGATGAACAAACCGATCGCCACAGGAAAAGCGACCCAAAGAGAATCACGGGACACATTTTATGCATCGGCTATCACCGAAATAGTCGGCAACACTGAGCTTGTAAAACTCCGGCGTCTCACCGAGAACCGGGGAATCAAGGCTACTGTCCTGGTAAAGCCGGAATTCATAAACCCAACCGGCTCGGTCAAAGACCGAATGGTGGTCTATCTGCTGACCGAGGCCGAAGAACGTGGCGACTTAAGGCCCGGTGGGACAATTGTCGAGGCAACTTCGGGCAATACCGGGGCGGCAGTCGCGATGTTTGCAGCAGCCCACGGATACAAAGCCATTCTGACCATCCCTGACAAGATGTCCAGAGAAAAGGTCGACACGCTCAAAGCATTCGGTGCCGAAGTGCACGTTTGCCCAACTGCTGTGCCGGCCGAATCGCCCGAAAGCTACTACGAAACAGCCAAACGGATTCATGCCGAAAACCCGGGCTCGTACTTTGTCGGCCAGTATTTCAATCTCGACAATATCAAGGCCCACTACGAGTCGACCGGACCGGAAATATGGCGGCAGACCGGCGGACGAATTGATGTGCTGGTCGGAGGTATTGGAACAGGCGGTACGGTATCGGGAACGGCGAAGTATCTCAAGGAACAAAATCCGGATATCGAAGTTGTGGCAGCCGATCCGGTTGGTTCGGTCTACTTTCAATATCACAAAGATCAAACCATGATCGAGCCGCATCAGTACTTTGTTGAGGGGATCGGTGAGGACATGCTCTGCCCCACAGTCGATTTTTCGGTGATTGACAAAGTCTATCAAGTCACCGACAAGGAGTGTTTCCTTGCCGCTCGCGATCTGACTCGCAAGGAAGGTATCTTCGGTGGGGGATCATCCGGTGCGGCGGTGTACGTTGCCCTGAAACATGCCGAGAGCCTGCCGGAAGATAAGATCATGGTCGTGATCCTGCCCGACGGGGGTGGGAAGTATATCAGCAAAGTATTCAACGACGACTGGATGCGCAAGAAGGGACTACTCGACTAGGGAACTGACATGAGCAGCGACAAACCACAGAAACGATTCGAGACTCGGGCAATCCAGGCCGGACGGGTTCCGGAAGATCAGACCGGTTCGGTCACCACTCCCATCTATCCAAGTTCGACCTACCGCGTAGCTTTCCCCGGCGACGAATCCGGCTATGTCTATTCGCGTTGGTCCAATCCGACACGTCTGGCACTTGAGAAAGCTCTGGCTTCGCTGGAGAATGGTCGCTACGGCTACGCATTCTCGTCCGGTTTGTCGGCCATGACTGCGGTTATGCACCTGCTCAAGGCGGGCGATCATGTAGTTGCGGTCGACGACCTCTATGGCGGAACAATGCGCCAGTTTGAACGATTGTTGCGCAATTTCGGTCTGGACTTCACCTATGTCGACGGCACCGACGCTTCCAACTTTGAAGAAGCAGTTAAGGACAACACAAAGCTGTTCTGGATAGAAACACCAACCAACCCCTTGTTGAAATTAGTAGATATTTCGGCTGTGTCGGCGATTGCCAGAAAGCACGGTATTCTTACAGCCGTTGACAATACATTTGCGACGCCCTTTATCCAGTTACCGCTCACTCTGGGAGCCGATATTGTTCATCACTCGATGTCAAAGTACCTCAGTGGTCACTGCGATGTCATCGGTGGTTCGCTGATAGTCAACGATGAGGCGCTGGCCGAGCGGGTTCGCTTCAACCAGTATGCTGTCGGAGCGCATCTTGGTCCATTCGAGTCATGGCTGGTGTTGCGTGGACTTAAGACACTGCATGTTCGTATGGAGCGCCATTGCGCCAACGCCGCACGGATCGTCGAGCATCTTCAATCAATAGATATAGTGGATGCAGTGTTTTATCCCGGGCTTGACGGTGCAGCATTGCTCAATGACATGAAACTACCCGGCGGAATCGTTTCGTTTTCAATAGACGCCGACCTGGAAACCGTCAAAGCATTTGCCTGCGCTACCAATGTCTTTGTGCTGGCAGAGTCTCTGGGTGGAGTAGAATCGCTGATTAATCATCCGGCCTTGATGACCCATGCATCGATCCCCAAAGATATTCGCGAAAAGCGCGGCATCGGCGATGGGCTGATTCGCCTGTCGGTGGGACTGGAACATATTGACGATCTATTGGATGATTTGAAGCAGGCGTTCGAATCGATAAGAACAAGAGTCGTCGAAAGGTGACGTGCGCTTTACGCATCTGCGGCGACGACACGGTCTGGATAAGCGAAGACTAGTGGCTCTCCCTGTTGGCGGGAGCATACTTTGATGTACTTACATCCGGCAGTAAGCCGGCTTTGACGCCCCGGGCGAACGGTCCGTAGTTAAACTGAACTAAAAGCGATTTTTCAATTGTTGTAGAAGTTATAGATGCTGGAGGTTTGGCATGAGAATCAACAGTTTTAGCCCGGTAGCGAAAGCGTACACGCAGAAAGTGTCACCGGGGCGATTCTCGCAGTTCCTGACGTTGGTGCACGAGCTCGCACTTTCGGGCAGCGAGCGAGTACTCGACATCGGCGCAGGGCCGGGGATCCTGTCCATGGAAATTGCCAGACAGCTCGACAATGGTGGGTTCCTGAGCGCCATTGATCTTTCGCCCGACATGGTCAGTCTGGCCAGAAACACTGCAGAATTGCACGGGCGAAATAACATCGAGTTCGATCATGGAGATGCCTTGAATCTGA
>JBHHVC010000251.1:0-3847 GCA_046754125.1 Candidatus Zixiibacteriota bacterium | reverse complement strand
ACGGTAATAGTGGACAGGTATTGAGGGGCAGACGAGAAGTCTGCCGCCCACGGTAATAGTGGACAGGTATTGAGGGGCAGACGAGAAGTCTGCCGCCCACGGTATAGGACTTTTTCAACAAGCCCCTTGGGTGGGTTTCCCCCTAAGGGGTTCAGTCGTATGGCGAGCCCCTTTTCGAACCCGCCCGCAGGAATCAGCTGCGCTTGCGAAATGACTCCAGAAAATCGGCCAATCGCTCGGCGCCTTCCAGTGGCATTGCATTATATAGCGAAACCCGGATTCCACCGACTGAACGATGTCCTTTGAGGCCGATAAAGCCGACTTGGGCTGCCTCGGCAATGCAGCTTTGCTCCAGTTCTTCGCTGGGAAGGCGAAGCGTTATGTTCATCCAGCTTCTGCTGTCAGGCTGCACGGTGCCCCGGAAGAAGTCCGGATGGAGATCGATCAACTGGTAGATTCTTTCCTTCTTGGCCACGTTATTTTTTTCTACGCTGGCCAGTCCCCCCTGATCCTTGATCCACTGCAGGACGAGCCTGACAACGTACACACCGAAAACCGGTGGCGTATTGTACAGTGATTTCTTGCCGGCATGTGTTCGGTAGTCGAAAATTGTCGGAAGGCCGTCGGCGCAGCGCGAGAGCAGATCGTCACGGATGGCAACCATAGTGACACCGGCGGCACCCATGTTTTTCTGGGCGCCCGCATAAATCATGGCAAAGTCGGTGAATTCGAGTCGCCGCGAACAGATGTCGGATGACATATCACAGATCAGTGGAATATCGCCTGCGCCGGGGAATCTATGATATTGAGTCCCGAAGATTGTGTTGTTTGAGGTAACGTGCAAATAGGCAGCGTTGGTGGGGATGTCCATGCTACAGATATCGGGAATGCGGTCATACTTCTGATCTTTGGATGATCCGGCAAGGTGCGTCTGGCCGATGACCTGAGATTCTTTTATGGCGCGTGAGGACCAGGTGCCGGTGTCTACGTATGCACCCGGTTTCCCCTCGCCAGAGAAGTTCATAGGAATCATAGCGAACTGCGTCGAGGCGCCGCCACCGAGAAACAGGATGTGATAGTTGTCACCCAGTCCCATTACTTCTCGCACTAGAGCAATGGCGCTATCGTTAATTTCATCGTACTGTTTGGAACGATGCGAACTCTCAACTATCGAGATACCGGTCCCCCGGTAATCAAGCATCTCTGCCTGCACCGTCTTGAGCACTTCCTGCGGAAGAATCGCCGGTCCCGGATTGAAATTGTACACTCGTTTGGACATAGATTATCTCTCCCGACAGGAGGGCTAACTTGTCGAAATCTTCTGTCGCTCGACGTAGTCCCCGATTAGTTTTTCAATAATACTCCCGATTCGCAGCATGTTTTCAGTGGTCGATGCGCCTATGTGCGGTGTTAAGATAGTATTGGGCGCGCCGACAAGCGGACTGTTTTCCGGGGGATCAGAGTTCCAGACATCGGTAGCATATCCGGCTAACTTGCCAGAGCGCAGGGCGTCGGCAACGTCCTGCTCGACTACGCACTGTCCGCGCCCGACGTTGACCATGAAGGTACCGTCCTTACATTCGGCAAGGCGTTCCTTGTTGATTATGCCCCGTGTACTGTCCAGAAGCGGCATGTGCATAGTGAGAAAGTCGGACTCATGCAGCACTTCAGTCAGCGAGTCACGTATCTCTGCAAAGTCACTGAAGAACACGTCCGGGTGCCATGCAAGAATACGCATCCTGAAGGCACGTGCCCGAATGGCCAGCGAGGTTCCGATTCGTCCCATGCCGAGGATGCCCAGAGTGCGGCCATTCAGTTCCACGCGTTTGAGTTTTCCCTTGATCCACTGTCCTTCGGTCATTGACTGGTGTGCCGGGATAACCTGGTTGGCCAGACCGATCATGAGGGCAAAAGTAAGTTCTGCAACAGCCGTCGTCGATGCTTCTGCGGTGTTGTGGACTGCAATCCCTTTGTCCTTGGCATAGACCGTGTCAATATTGTCAAGCCCTACCCCGCCGCGTATGACTAGTCTCAGTTTGGGCGCGTTGTCGATGTAGTCGCGGGTCACTTTTGTTTTGCTTCGTACGAGAATAACCTCGGCCTCGGCAGCACGACTTTTGTCGTCTGTGATTTCCCCGAAAGGCCGCAGACAGTCCGGCAGGCTCGGATGAAATGAATCAGATATGAGTATCAACATGTCAGTATCCTCTATCGCTATTGGGTATCCAGCAAATTCACGATCATCCCGCTTCTGAGCTTCGGTTCGAACCAGGTCGATTTGGGCGGCATGACATCACCGGCATCAGCGACCTGCAACAACTGCTCTACAGTCGCCGGATAAAGTGAAAAGGCCAATTCAAATGCGCCACTGTTTACCAGTCGTTCCAGTTCGGCCACACCGCGACTGCCGCCAACAAAACCGATCCGTTTGTCGGCTCTAATGTCAGTGATTCCCAAAATTGGATCCAGAACCGCATATGTCAACACAGCAGAATCTATCGACTCTACCGGATGATCCCTGTTGACGGTTTCATTCTTGAAGGGCAGACGATACCACTGTCGCTGATAGTACATGCCGACAACATACGGTCGATCGGGAACAACGGCCTCATCTACAGGCGAGAGATCGAAAGAGCCTCTCAACTTTTCAAGAAGCGCATCCGGTGGCATACTATCCATTCCGGAGACAACTCGATTGTACGGCAAGATGCATACTTCGTCATCGGGAAAGATCACGTTCAGAAAAAAATCATATGGTGGTTGCGGTGCCGAGTCTGGACCTTCTGCCCTCACACGTCTTCGCACTTCGGCGGCAGCCTCGGAACGATGGTGGCCGTCGGCAATATACAACTCCGGTATGCGGGAGAAAGCTGACTGAATCCGAGCAACAGATTCTGATTGGCTGATTACCCAGAGCCGGTGCCGCACTTTGTCGTCGGCAACGAAGTCGACTTCGGGCTCGGCGCTGGTTAGTTGATCAAACAGACCAGCTACTTCGGCGCTGTGACGGAAGATCGAAAACACCGGTCCGACCTGCGCCTTCAGCGTCATGATATGATCGGCGCGATCGGATACCTTTTCGGGACGCGTGTGTTCATGTTTCTTTATCAGACCCTTTTCGTACTCGTCGACCGAGGTCAGGGCGGCCAAGCCGGTCTGTTGCCTGTCGCCAATACTGAGGCGGTATAGATACAGACAGGGCGTTAAGTCACGAGTGAGTTTTCCGTCGTCTATAAGGTGCAGCAGGTTCTTGCGGCCGCGTTCATATACCTTGTTGCTATAGAGCGAAGTGGTATCGGGAAAATCGACTTCCGGTTTGTTGACGCGCAAGAACGAATCCGGATTGTCCTGCACCATTCGGCGAGCCTCTTCGCTGCTGAGCACATCGTAGGGAGGAGAAACCACGACCGAGGCAAGATCGGGTTTGGGTCTGAGTCCGCAAAAAGGTTTCGCAATAGCCATATACTGGTTCCAACCATGTGCCGCTTTCATTCGACGACGGCGGCAGGCAGTATACAATTCGCGGGCAGGAATTCAAGCTGTTTTTCGCTCTGAAAAACCGAATCTCGTGCCGCGAGTACGGACGGCAAAAATGGAAAGATGCTGGCATAGAAAAGGCCGGAGTTGCCTCCGGCCTTGCTTGTCTACAGAAAAAGGGTGCGACTATTTCATATGTTTGGAGATAAGCTTGGTCATCTCAAACATCGATACCTTTTTCTTACCGCCGAAGATCCTTTTGAGCTTATCGTCGGCTACGATCATACGCCGATCCACAGCATCCTGTAGATCATGCTTCTTGATGTACAACCAGAGCTTCTTGGTAACCTCTGTACGCGGAATTGCCTTT
>JBHHVC010000250.1:0-3872 GCA_046754125.1 Candidatus Zixiibacteriota bacterium | reverse complement strand
ACTGTGGCCAGATCGACCGACAATGGCAGACCAACATAACCGAGTCCGATCACGCCAACTATGGCGCTCTTATCCTTGATTTTGGCAACCAGCTCGTTGGCCTCCTTGCCTTTTACCGCTATTCTGGGCGTCATGTTTTCAACTCCTGCCGACTTAAGTGCGCTCATCTACGCCAAGTTCCTTGCGAAAACTGTCCAGCGTGTCCCTGAGCGTAGATGTTAGTGTATATCGGGCCTTAAGGCCAAGCTCTTGAACCACCTTGTGGTTACTGCCTCGCAGGCAGGGAATATCGATTTTGCGCAACCTCTTTTGATCGACCGACACAGCTATCGACCGGCTGGAGAACCTCAGCAGCCGATCCAGTATAGACCTGATGCTTACGGCGCGCCCACTGCACAGATTGTACACCTCACCTACCCGTCCTCTCTCGGCCAGCAGTCGGTAGCCAGTGGCGATGTCGCGAACATCAGAGATATCGCGACGCACCGAAAGGTCACCCACCATCATCTTCGGTTTCTGGCGGTTTGCTTCGACCATTGCTATCTGTCGAGCAAACGACGGGATGACAAAGCTCGGATTCTGCCTCGGTCCACTGTGATTGAACGATCTGGCGATAACCACCGGTACACCATATTGTCTGAAATGGTATTTGCAAAGTTGTTCGGCTGCCGCTTTGGAAACAGCGTAGGGCGACACAGGATTAAGCGGGTGCTCCTCGCTTAGCGTCTTTTGTTTTGGTTTAAATACTCCATAGCAATCGCACGAACTGACAAAGAGAAAACGCTTCAACTGCGACATGCCCGAACATGCCTCAAGTAGATTCAAAGTCCCCTCGAAGTTCACTCGATAGGTTTGACGCTCCGCACCGAACGACTTTCCCACCGATGCCATCGCCGCCAGATGGAAAATGAAATCAGGACGCAGCCGCTTCATGAGTGCGCGACATCGCCCTGCTTCAAGGATATTCAGCCGATACGTCTTTACGCGACGGCCTGCCGATGCAAGGTTAATCAGTGACTCTCCGGGCAGGACCGATCCCGCCACGTCATAGCCCGCACCAAGTAGTTCCTCTGCAAGGTGAGAACCGGCAAAGCCGGCAATGCCGCTGATGAAGGCACGAGGTTTGGCCACGAATCAGTTCTTGGACCTAAGTTGCTTCAGGTCATAGTCCATCATCATCTGAACAAGCTGCTCAAAGGTCACGGTTGGTTCCCATCCCAGGTTCTCAAGCGCCAGCGAACTGTCGCCGAGCAGCAAATCGACCTCGGCTGGACGGACGAATTGAGGATCGGTCACCACGTAGTCCTTGTAATCGAGATCGACATACTCAAAAGCAGTGCGCACAAATTGTTCGACCGAATGTGTCTTTCCAGTCGATATCACATAATCGCAAGGCTCATCCTGCTGCAACATCATCCACATGGCACGCACATAGTCGCCGGCAAAACCCCAGTCTCGCTTGGCATCGAGATTGCCCAGGGCCAGCTTGTCGGCCAGGCCCAGTTTGATCCGGGCAACGCCGTCGGTTATCTTCCGAGTAACAAACTCAAGTCCCCTGCGGGGTGATTCGTGGTTGAAGAGAATCCCGGAATTGGCATGGATATCGTAACTTTCCCGGTAGTTTACAGTAATCCAATGGCCATAGACTTTGGCAACTCCGTAGGGCGAGCGAGGGTGAAAGGGCGTCGTTTCCGACTGCGGAACTTCGTGCACTTTTCCGAACATCTCCGACGAAGACGCTTGGTAGAATCGTATCTTCTTGTCGACCAGCCTGATCGCCTCTAGCACTTTCGTCACACCCAGCGCGTCGAATTCACCAGTCAGAACCGGCTGCACCCAGCTTGTGGGGACAAATGACTGTGCGGCTAGATTGTATACTTCCTCCGGTTTGTGATTTTCGATAATGCTGACAATCGACAATTGATCGAGTAGATCGGCCTGGACCAGAGTGATCTTGTCCTTGATATGATCGATTCGCTCAAACGATTCGGTAGATGCCCTCCGCACCATACCCACGACCTCGTATCCCTTGTCCAACAGCAATTCAGCCAGATAGGATCCGTCCTGCCCGGTAATCCCTGTAATCAGTGCCCGCATATCTGCTCGTTTCCTTGAGTGTTCACGTCAATTTGTTTCCGCTTCTACCCGCCTTCGGCGACGCCGGTTCCAGCCGGTACTAACCGGTGAACTGGCTCCGGTGGAAGGGAATATAGGTAGCCCTCCGCTAGTGGTCAAACAGAATCAGGGTAATGCAACCGGTCGCACAGCCGGGGTTGCATTCCGAGCCTGTCAAACGTATAATCCCATCATGTCAGGAGGGAACTTGTAGTGAAACCGATTCAGTTACTTTGTATATGTTTGCTGCCCCTGAGCATTGGGGCGGTTGAAAAAGCCAAAAGAGGTGGTGTCGTGATCGATAGTACAGCCGCAGCCAGCCAATTACTTGACACGGCTGATTCATTGTTTAAGAAAAATGATCTTGAGGCAGCCTTGAAAGCATACCTGAAAACCGTCGAAGAAGCCAAGCGCGAGTTTAACCACTCAGTCGAAGTTGAGGCTCTGGCACAGGTAGCCCGTACCCTCCTTAAGCTCGATCGAAAAGACGAAGGCAGACAATGGTTGGCGCAGGCGGGAGCGATCGCCCGCGACAGCGACCCGTACGGCTTCTCCAGGTATCTGGGCGTGAAAGGACGGTTCGAATGGCAGAGCAGCGATCTGCCACAGGCGCGAAAAACTCTGGAAGAGATGTACACCTACTGCAACGCCAATTCCCTGTACGGCCGTTCAATCGACGCTGCCAACCTGATGTCGATTGTCGCCGAATCCCCAGAGGAGGGGATACGCTGGAGCCGTCGGGGCATCGAAGCAGCCGAAGCGGGTGACTATGATAGCTGGCTGGGACCGCTGTGGAATAATCTGGCCGGCACTTACTACGACATGAAGCAGTACGACTCCTCCCTCGAATGCTATATCAAGGCGCGGGAATACCACTGGCGCTTTTCCGGCGAAGTGGCCAAACTGTTCGCCGATTACCATATCGGCATGGTCTACCGGCTGCTCGGCAAGCTAGACGAAGCCGGCAAATGGTTGCGACCGGTTCTGGCCTGGGCGGAACGGATCGAGAATCACTCAGCTATAGGTCAGGCCTGCGAAGACCTGGGCGAACGGGAAATTGCTCTCGGCAACACAGCCGCCGGCATTTCTCTGCTCGAACGGGCCAAAGACGAATACATATTAGCCGGATTCGATAAATCATGGCCGGAGATCATAGATAACGTCGATAAGCGCATTGGCAAGTTGAGCGGCTGACAACATTCCGTGGGCGGCAGACCTCCGGTCTGCCCCTTGTCCGGTGGCCCGCCCTCTGGGTGGGTTACCTTCCATCCCCGGCCACAGGCAGTAATGTAGCATTGTAGAGCGAATCCACCCTCGAACCCGCCAGTTGATCTATTTTTTGTGATAATCAAATTGTTCTAAACACCCACCTGTTTCAGGTCGATACTAGTGCAAAAGGTCTGATTCGCGGACAAAACCGTGCAGATTCGCCTAAAACCGATCGGAGGAAAGAATAGATGACTCTCACAAGACTGGCCTCAATTGGGATGACAGCACTGATAATCGCGACACTGGCGGGTTGCGGATCCGACAGCACACCACCAACTTCGCTCGCGCCATTTCAGCCCGAGATTGTGAATAACCCGGACGCTTTCTCACTACAGGCAACCGATGTCAAAAACGTGAGCGCTCAGGTTATTTATACATGGCAAAACAGCGGCACCCAGGCAACCATAGATCATTCTACCGCACTAACTGGCGGAACAGCGTCGGTCAGCATTTTTGACAGCGTTGACAGCCTGGTCTACACGCAGGGC
>JBHHVC010000249.1:0-3899 GCA_046754125.1 Candidatus Zixiibacteriota bacterium | reverse complement strand
TCGGCGTTTCTCTGTTGGTGAGCGGCTCACCGGTGCGTACTTTTCGTCGGGTGCAGAACCGAAAGGCCATCTGTCAAAGCTGGTTGCCGCAGCCCTCTCTTCGGTAGCGTCCGGTGATCGGGCGATCTTATATACAAGAGACGAGGGCAGGTTCAAACAAGCGATATTGGCGGTTTTGACGACAAGATCCGTCGACTTTTCAGAGATAACTGTCGAGTCGTCCGTCCCCGAAGAGCTACCGGACCTGCTGATTGCCAGCTATCGAACAAGAGCGGAGGAGTACCGATTGACAGCAAGGCTGTTTTCCTTCTTCGATTTCTTTGTCGCCCCCGCACATGAGCGAACCAACTGGGCACTCGGCCTCGGGTTGCCGATGTTTGCTGTCGGTCCTGCCATCGGGCCATTTGCACCACTTAACATGGACCGATTGCTTCAAGGTGGCGTAGCTCGATTGATTGATTCAAGTGCTCAGGCATATGGTTTCGCAGGCGATTTGCGAAACTTAGCCCGAGATGGTCGGCTGGAACAAATGGCTCGTTCCGGATGGGGAAAGCTGCCGATCGACGGCTTTCAGGCGGTGGCCGGTTTTTTTGTTAACAACCTGCCCTGAATGACGTACAATTACAGCATAGAGTTGCGCCATATTCACATGGTTAATTAGCGAAGTCAGGTGGAAAATTGCGACTGATCGGTACGGACGGAAACCAGTTCTATTCGTGGGAGCTCAATCCCGGAAAGTACGTCATCGGACGCAAGTCGGATTGTGATTTCTTTATCGCCAATAGTACAATTTCGCGGCGTCATGCCGAGTTGGAGGTCTTGAAATCTGGAGTAGAGTGTGTGCTCTCCGATCTTGGCAGCCATAATGGAACAGTAGTGAACGGCAATCACCTCGTCGCCCCAGTTTCTGTCAAAGTGGGCGATCACATACTATTTGGCGAAACCGAGTTCCGAGTGGCGGCCCATCATGAAAAAAACGGCATTATGGACTCCCGCCCGGAAACGACCGAGTTTTCGGACCGTGACCCGGAAAAATCAGTATTCCTCTCCATCGATGATGCGCTTGATATCCTGCCCTCCAAAGTGACGGATTTGCCCGACGTACTGCCAACCATTTTTGAGATGGCCAAGATTCTGGTTCTTCCCGAGCCGAAGGAAGAGATGCTCACCCGTTCGCTTGACCTTATTGCCAAAGTGATTCCGGCCGAGCGACTTGCTGTCCTGCTTCGATCTGAGGGAGAGTCCGCCAGTTTATATACCGCAGCCACCATTCTGCCGCAAGGCAAGGACCCCGGATCGTTTACACTGTCTCGAACAATCGTCAACGACATCCTGACCAACAAGAACTCACTGGTGATCGTTGATGCCCAACATGACCCACGATTTGCGGAACAAAAGTCAATTGTCCTCTCTGAGATGCGCTCGGCGATGGCCGTACCCTTATTTGATGAAGGCAAAGTGTTGGGTCTGCTGTATGTGGACACGACAAATCCTATGCATCGCTACACCGACGACTTTCTTCGTCTGCTGGCAACATTCGGAAACATCGTGGCATCGCGGCTGTCTAACTACCTGCTTCTCCATGAGCGCCATGAAAAGCAGTTGATCGAGCAGGAATTAAGACGTGCATCCCAGATTCAGAAGAACCTGCTGACAACGACAGTGCCGGATATTCCCTGCTACAGCATGTATGCATTTCAGGAACAGTGTCGCGATGTCGGAGGTGACCTGTATGATATGACGCAACTGCCTGACGGCCGCATTATGTTTGTGGTGGCTGATGTCAGCGGCAAGGGGACAGGCGCCGCCCTGCTCATGTCCAATATTCTCGCCTCGTTCAGGATTCTTTACAGCGGTCCCTCCTTCGACCTGCATCGTGCCGTTAATCAGGTATCGCAGCAACTTTTCAAGTACAGCGCGCCTGAAAACTTCGCCACCTTGTTTATTGGTGCGGTGGACCCCAAAGAGAACAAGCTCTCTTATCTCAACGCAGGCCACAATCCGCCCATGCTGGTACGGGCCGACGGGAGCGTAACTCTACTGGAGGCATCCGGAACCATGATTGGCGCATTCGATCTTGATTGCTGGTCTGAAGAGGAAACTACTATGGACTGCGGCGATCTGCTCTTCGTCTTCAGTGACGGCGTCACAGAGGCTGACAATGGGGGCGAGTATTTCGGTGAGGAGCGCCTGGAGGCAAATCTTAAGGCGCACCGGACGGGGACGCCGCGATCCATAGCCGAGGCGGTCATGGAGGACATTGATCGATTCACCGAGGAATCGCCGCAGTCTGACGACATTACTATGCTTGTTGTGAAAAGGGAGACTTGATGCTCAAGGTTGGACAGTCGCTTGCACATTTTGAAATCGTTAGTACGCTCGGTGAAGGTGGTATGGGACAAGTATATCTGGCTAACGATACAAAGTTACAGCGTCAGGTTGCCCTGAAAATACTCTTGCCAGAGTATTTCGACAGCAGCGAACATCTTGAGCGTTTTGAGCGCGAAGCCCGAACGGCGGCAAAAGTAAATCATCCCAACGTGGTTGCCCTGTACGATATCGGTTCCGCGAAAGCCCCGGAGTCATCCGATACTTTGCAATACATAGTAATGGAGTATGTTGAAGGGGAGCCGCTTGACGCATATCTTCGGCGAAAAGGCAACAGTCAGGCCGAGGTGGTTCGCCTGGCGGAAAAAACAGCTGCGGGACTCGCAGCCGCGCACAAAATGAACATAGTGCACAGGGATATCAAAGCTGAAAATATCATCATAACCGAGGAAGGACAGCCGAAGATTCTTGATTTTGGACTGGCAAAACCGGTGGCTCCTCTGACTGACGACCGTTCGGTATCGACAAAAACAGTTTCGCAAGAACTGACTCGGGCGGGGAAGATCCTTGGGACTGTTTCGTACATGTCGCCGGAGCAGGCGCGCGGCGAGCCGGTAGATGCTCGTTCTGACATTTTTTCGTTCGGCATCCTGCTCTACCGTATGGCTACCGGACATCTGCCGTTCTCTGGCTCATCGCAGGTGTCAACGTTGGCCCGGATACTGGAGGTCACACACGATCCCCCATCGGCCAAAGTAGATGGTATTCCGGCGGAGATGGAGCGAATTATAGACAAATGCCTGCAGAAGGACGTAAATGATCGGTATCAGGATGCGAGAGATCTGGCCGTTGATCTAAGGGGGTTGAGGCGGCAGATTGATAGCGGAATCTCTGCGACCGTATCATCAGTGAGCAAAGCTCGCATGATGAAGGGACCGCTGTCCCTGGCAGGAGGATGGAAGACCTATGTTCTTGGCCTGATGGGGTTGCTTGTTGTCGTGGCGGTCATTTCGAATATGTTCGAGGACGCATCTGACGCCGCTCGCCCCGGGTTGCAGGCACGGCAGAATAGCTTGGCTATTCTCGGGTTCACGAATAAGACAGGCGATGAGAAACTGGCCTGGCTGGAGACCGGCTTGCCGGAAATCTTGCTCACCGATCTTTCCCAGAGTCAGGCGATCAGTATTATCGGACGTGAGCGTGTTCTGGATTGTTTCAAGGACCGACGTGCATCGCACACGCATGAAGAATACGTCAAGAAAGCACAGAGCATCGGTGCCACCAAGATTTTATCCGGCGCGTATTATCGACTGGGAGACAAAATCCGCATTGATGCTCGGCTCGAAGACTCCGAGACAGGACAGATTCTGCTTGCCGAGAAAGTGATTGGCGAAGACCCCTTCTCGTTGGTCGACAGCCTCACCGATAAGATAGCGCAGTCGTTGAATATTCAGGGCGAGCTGGCCCGAACGGACCGTGTGTCGCAGTTTTTCGGTTCTTCGGCTGAAGTTGTCTCTTTTTTTTCTTCGTCTGCCATAACGTCAGTAAGCAATTAACAATTAACAGTAAAC
>JBHHVC010000248.1:0-3911 GCA_046754125.1 Candidatus Zixiibacteriota bacterium | reverse complement strand
GACAAAAGTCGCGTATAAGCTGCTCGACCCGGAGCAGTTCCGAAACATGAAGATATTGGTGGTCGGTGGTGGGGACAGTGCGATAGAGGCGGCTCTGACATTGTCGGAAGAGGACGGAACCGAGGTTTCCCTGTCATATCGCAAACCGATGTTCTCGCGCATTAAGGAAAAGAATCAGCAGCGCATTGATCAGGCGATCGAGCAGGGTCGGGTAAGGACATACTTTGAGTCGCAGGCAAAAGAGATAACGCCGACAGAGGTGGTCCTGTCGCATGGGGACAAGGAATTGACTCTACCTAACGACTTTGTCTTTGTCCTGATTGGCGGAGAAGCGCCAAGCAGATTTCTCAAGAGCGTCGGAATTGAGATGGTCATGAAACATGGGCAGCGATAAGTAACGTTATGTTTCGCGTATTGTTGATAACAATGTACGTCCTGGGGATCTCCACGGCCGGGGCAATTGTCTACTATGGCTGGGATTACTACTCTCTGCCGTTGCCGGATCGACCACACGACGATTTGCACGCTATCCTCAAACCGGGTGGCCTCTGGGGTCACGGCATGGGTATCGCCGGCAGCAGCCTGGTCATCCTCATGTTTCTGTACTCGGTACGCAAACGAGAATTGTGCTGTGTCCGCTTTGGCAGCATGCGTCGCTGGTTGGACCTTCATATCTGGTGTGGCATAATGGGGCCGCTGTTTATCACTTTGCACACTGCGGGAAAGTTTGGCGGTGTTGTCTCTATCAGCTTCTTTTCAATGATTATGGTAGTATTGAGTGGGTTCATTGGCCGCTACATCTACATGGCCATTCCGAGAGATGAAGAGGGTCATGCATTAAGTATGCAGGAGATTTCGGGACGAATAGACAAGCTGGGCCGGCGACTTGTCCATGAAGATAAAGTATCTGATCTGGTGATCACTCGCATCAATAAGTATGTAGCGGCCGGGAACCGTCAGGTAGAAACAGCGGGTGCCGCACTGCGAGTGTTAGTGGTTGCTGATCTGCTCAGGCCATGGCGTACAAGAAAGCTGCGTCGCTTCTTGCGCCTTCGACCGCACCGTTTACCCTGGGGAACAGTTCGCCACGTGGTGGCGCTTGCCCGTCGACAGCGAATGCTTACTCGCCGACGTGCCATGCTTACCGCCTTGAATTCCGTCTTTCATCTGTGGCATGTTTTTCACAAGCCCTTTGCGGTGGTTATGATCGTTATCATGTTCCTGCATATATTCGTTACAACGCTTATGGGATCACACTGGGTATTCTGATGGAAAAAGTAGTGCACCATAGGTTTCGACGACTCGCGATACTTGTAGCTTTGTCCTTGTCTTTGCCGGGTAGCGATCTAATGGCCCAATTGTCGCCGGGGGATCTTGCCGAGGCCCATGAATCATTGGAGGGTTTGACCAACTGCACTCTCTGCCATGAACTGGGCGAGGGACCAAAGGCATCCAAATGCCTGGAGTGCCACTCCAACCTCGCTTCACGGATCAGGGCGGGAATGGGATACCACGATCTTGTCGTAAACAGACAGCAGAAAAAGTGCTCCGCCTGTCATAGAGATCATGCGGGACGCGACTACCAGTTGATTGACTGGAATGGAGGGATGGAAACATTCAACCACGCTTTGTCAGGACACCAACTGGAAGGCAAGCATCGAGATTTGCCCTGTCGGGATTGCCACAATCCGGCCTTCATCAGCACAAAGCTTAGAGATCATGAGCCGGATATAGATATTACTACCACCTGCCTGGGGCTCGAACGAGCTTGCTTGAGCTGTCATCACGATGAGCATCGCAAACAGCTCGCCAATGACTGCCTGAAGTGCCATAGCCATACAGCCTTCAAACCGGTCGACTTTTTCACCCACGATAGCACGCGATTTCGCCTTTCCGGCAAACATCGAAAAGTTGAGTGCGTCAAGTGTCATCCAACGCTGAAGGATGCCAATGGCCCCAAAAGCAGCAAGACATACATACAGTATGTGGACATAGAGTTCAAGGGATGCCTGTCCTGTCACAAGGACAAACACGACAACAAGTTCGGAACCGATTGCGCGCGGTGCCACACTACGAGAGGATGGAAGAAGTTCCAGACAGCGCAATTCGATCATACGCAAACAGCATTTCCCCTCAAGGGACGGCACAAAAAAGTAGACTGCGAAAAATGTCACAAGGGCGGCTCTTTGCTTACAAAAATAGCGCACAATGTATGCCTGGATTGTCATCGCGACCAGCACCGCGGACAGTTTACCCATCGCAACGATAAAGGAAAATGTGAAAGCTGTCATAGTGTCAAGCGGTTCGTGCCCGCCCTGTTCACAACTGCCGACCATGATTCAAGCCGCTTCGTCCTGACCGACGCACACCTTGCGCAGCCCTGCGATCTCTGCCACACGCCTTTGACTGATACTGATGGAAAAACATATCGCCGCTTCGTAATTGAGGACCGCTCATGCACCGGTTGCCACAAGGATATTCATCTCGATCAGTTCAGTGCAACCAAGCCAAGAAAGACCTGTTCCGATTGCCATACCGGCGACAGTTGGCAACTTGTACAATTCGATCACAAGGCTCTGACCCGCTATCCCCTTGAAGGAGCGCATAAAAAAGTTGCTTGCAGTCAGTGCCATGCTGAAATTGTCTCCAAAAAAGGAACATGTATTCAATACCGGGGAGTGGACACGCACTGCCGATCGTGCCACGCCAATACACAAATACTGGGAGCACTCGAATGAACAGGCGAATAGCCCTTGTCTTCATACTTGCCTTGCTGGTTGTCGCATCATCCTTGACGACCGCATTCTCAGCCGATCCGTCACCGCACAAACGTCTGAAACGAGATTGTGAAGTGTGCCACACCACTGCGTCGTTTCGCGACGTTCAGTTCGATCATGCTACAACCGACTTCCCATTGGAAAACAGGCACCAGCTTGAAGGCTGCCGCACCTGCCACAATCTGGAGGATTTCTCAGGGACGAGTTCCGAGTGCAGCGCCTGCCACACCGATGTACACGAATCTCGTCTTGGTTTCGATTGTAACCGATGTCACCAGTCGCGCGGCTGGTCGGTCTTTGATGTAGAGACGATCCATCTCGAAACCAATTTTCCTATCCTGGGGCGGCACGCTATGGTTGACTGTCAGAGTTGCCATCAGGGTATGCCGCAAAGCGATATGTCTTTCAACACGACACGCTGCGTTGGGTGCCATCAGAGCGAGTATCTGTCAGTAAGTTCACCTAACCACGTAACGGCAGGCTTCTCCACCGAATGCATGGATTGCCACCAGATGAACGGCTGGAAACCGGCTATGATGGATAACCACGATGTCTTTTTTCCTATATTCTCCGGAGAGCATCGTGGCTCGTGGAATGACTGTTCCACCTGCCATACTCAGGACAACACTTTCCAGGTTTTCACCTGCCTGGTTTGTCATGAGCACGCTCAAACAAAGATGGATGGCGGACACCAAGGTATTCTGGGATATGCCTACAGTAGTCCGGATTGCTATTTCTGTCACCCGTCCGGCAAGGCGGGAGAGTTTACTGACCACGACGCGCAATTCTTCCCGATTTTTTCAGGCGCCCACCAGAGTGCATGGGCCGACTGCTCTGTCTGTCACCCCAATCCGACCAACCGGAGGGACATTGACTGCCTGAATTGTCACCAGCATTCACAACTCGTGATGGACGGCGCGCACGGGTCAATGGCCGGCTATAGCTACACCAGTACTGCCTGTCTGTCCTGTCACCCAAGTAGTGAACGCGGGAGCTTTCTAGCACATGATGGCGAGTTCTTTCCGATCTTCTCCGGTACCCATCAGGGTTCATGGGCCGACTGTACAGCCTGTCATTCGCTTGCGACAGATCGTGGCACATTTGACTGCTTGAACTGTCACACTGATTCCAAAA
>JBHHVC010000247.1:0-4017 GCA_046754125.1 Candidatus Zixiibacteriota bacterium | reverse complement strand
ATAAATCTGTACTATGCCGACCGGCCGTATACGTCCTGGTCGCAACCGATCACAGTGGCCGCCGATTCTGCCAATACGCCGTGCGACTGCGTGATTGATTCGTCGGGGAATATCCACATCGTCTATATTGAACTGTCGACCGCCTATCTGGTTACTAAGAAACTCACTTTATCGGGAGGCACCTGGACAGTCGGCTCAAAAGTCACTATTCGCACGCATGTCGCCGCATATCCATCGGTTGCAATCGAAACAGGCGGCAAACTGTGGGTAGCATGGATTCGTGTAAGCGGCGGGTTTCACTATGTACATGTAAAGTCGTCGAGTGACGACGGTGCCACCTGGGGCAGTGGTTCAGCCGACGACGGCGACATCCTTACCGCAGGAGCCAGCTCGGCCTTTTGCAGGGCGCTTATTGGCAGCAGTGATGTGCACGTCATATATACCGACGCAGGCATAGAGCTGTCAATCAAATCGCTGCCGTTGTCAGGCGGAAGCTGGTCGTCCGAATACCAGATTGCTACCGGTGTCGCTTTCGACGAGCACTTTGACGCGGGTATTGCAGGAGACGGCGCTCTCGGTGTGGCCTTCGACAACGGACAATTGCGCTACCGGGAATACGACGGCAACAACTGGGGGGCGATAATCGTTATAGACAGCAACGGCGCAGATTTCCCGCAGCTTAGTTTCAACGAATCAATGCCGGTCGTCACCTACCTTTCGTCGCTGGCTGCCGATCAGATTCAACTCATGTATTCAATGCGCGACACGGCCGGTTTCTCGGCCCCGGCAGCACTTGACATGCGCGCTCGTCAGTTCGACTCCGTCCTGCTCTGGGAGGCGTCTACCGGAGGATACGTCGATGCCACAGCCGCAGCCGCATCAGCCGCCACTGCCGATATCTATCACTCGTCATCGTCGGCTCTTGTACTCGGAACTGGAGATACAATGTATCTTGGAATGAACGAGAAATTTCGCTACGTCAAGTTCCTGTTGTCAACGGCGGGCAGCGGCGGAACGATATCATTCACTTACTATGACGGCAGTAACTTCAGGGGGTTTACTCCGGCAGGTGGCTCATTCAATCTTGATTCCACTAACAAGGACCTCGTGCTCTGGGATGATTTCGACAGCGTACCGGTCGATTGGCAAAAAAACGTCATCGATGGCACTCCCCGATTCTGGGTGAAGATTGAAGTGACGTCGACCTATTCTACCGGACCTGTCGGAAGTCAGATCACTGCCATACCGGATGCGCAGGCGTTGATCGTAAGGAGGCAATAATATGTCATACACAAGCGTAGAGCAGGTCAGGGGGTATCTTACCAGCGCGTTTCCGGTTTCCGACAGAATCGTCGATCAGCAGGTAACGCTGTCAGGAACCGAGTATGTCACCTTTTATGGTGCCGCAGTAGATTCATCCACAGTTGTGGTCAAGTCGCTTCAGACAAACAGTCTTACTCGCGCAGCCATCACTCTCGGCACGGACGCTAATGCCTTTTCTGCATCACCGATTTCTCGCGGCAGTGTGGCGGTTGCATCCGACAGTTCGCTTGGAACGATCTATGCCGAAAACGCAGACTATATCATCTCGTACGAAAGCGGAACTCTGACCATCAAGACGGGTGGTGTACTCTCCGCAGGAATGACAGTGACGATCTGGTTTCTGCCGTTCACGACATACTTAGGTGGCGCCGACTACACGCTTGACAATCAGCGCGGTCGCATAAAGCGGCTTGCCGGAGGAAGTATCGCGTCGGCTGAGGCAGTCAGACTTGATTTCGTGCCATTGCAGCAGAGTTTCGATGACGAGTTGCTCGAAAGTGCGGTAGTACAGGCCAATGGCATGATAGAGCACGAAATCGATTCGAGCGGATCGTTCGGCGCCAGCCCCGTACTGCAGGCGCTCGCCACCTATCGCGCGCTGGAAATCATCTGCCACGCCGCTGCTGTTCGCGAGCTGTCGCGCAGGGCTGCCGATGATCGAGCCGCCCTTGCCTGGATGAAGTTGGCCGACGCCTACGAACTCCGATCCGAGAAACTGTTCCGTACTTTTAGACCAGCATCAGGCGGCCCCAATATGCCGGCGGTGGGATAGGATGACAAAACTATGATTGCAGCTCTCGAACGTATTAATGCCCGGCGTGTCTGGTTTGTGCCCGAGGTGGAAGTGTGGGGATTGCCTGCCTCAACGACCATAGAGTTTCTTACCCTCGAACAGGTGGAGTCGAACAAGACGGTCGGCTACACAGGAATGGGCATTGGCGAGAGCGCCCAGCTGTTGAGCTTCTCGGCCCTGATTGATCACCGAGGAAACAGCCTGCCGCCCACGATTCAAACGCCGCGCGTGCTGGTACGGTCCCGGGGAACTGAGTCCGCCTTCGTGGTCGGACAGGAAACCGATAGCGCCTTCAAACTGGCACGCGACCCGGCAACATCGGGACCGGTGACTGTCGATCTGTTGGTAATCGAGATGGGAAGCTGAAATGACCTGCTCCACTCGAATTGACACTGCCTTTCCACAAGACCTGCCAATCCTCGACGATCTGATAGCGCGATACTATCGGGAACTTCTAAAATCTGTCGAGGAGCAGGTGAAATTAGGAGATCTATTGAAGATGATTGAGCTTCGTCGAAAACTGCAACCAGACGACCAGTCGCAAAAACAGTTCTGGTCGATGCTGGACGATGTTCGCCAAAAGGAACTCAAGCCCAACCAGAATGCAGTCCGTCAAGATGGCACAGTAACAGCATCGACGACAAAGGTCGCAACAAAACGGCGAGCACGAAAAAAGAGGAAGAAGCGATGAACACTCGAACAGTATCAATCATCGTGTCATGGATCATCCTGTGGCACTGTGCACCGGCTGCGGTCGATACTCTGCGCGATACCAGCGACATTGGGGATACACATATCTACAATTATGCCGACTGCTTCTCAGAACAACAGGGAGAGAACTGCCGACGATATAACGCGGGCAGCATTGCCAATCTGCGCATTGGCAACAGCTCTGTCTCCAAGCCGCACCGTGCCTTGTTTACCATACCCGGCTGGAATGATACAATCCCAGACTCATCCGAGTTCCTGATCTACTGTTTCGCCGAATCGGATGCGGCTGACCGAAAGATATTTCTGTACCCCGTTACAACCGCATTCTTTGTAGGCACTGAATTGGCTTCCGGTGTAGGAGATTATCCCGACCCGGACAGCGGAGTCACGTGGAATCATGCCTGGCTCGATGTTGGTGACAGCGATTCGCTATTGTGGTCCAACGCCGGCGGCGATTACACGACGGCCATTGCCTGCACCACGACAATAAGCGGGACCGGTCAGTATTTTTCCTTCAAGTCGTTCAATAGAATCCTGACTTACTGGGACACATCCGGATCGAACTACGGATTTATCCTGATCAATGAAGACGCCTTCCCGGCCAATAATTCCGAAAAGGCAATCAAGGCAACAGAAACCGGCACCGGCAATTCGCCGCTGGTCTTGCTGTACACAGCCGGAGAGGAAACGTCGCTGCGACGACGGAGAACCATGCAAAGCCTGTTGAAGTAGGGGAGGAACGCAGCAAGGCTCCCCCTCTCAAGAGCCGTGCGACACCAAAACAACCTGCAAGGGAAAATGTATGAAACACTACGTGATTTTGCTGACAACTCTTATCTGGTACAGCAGTACTTTTGGCGCAATCGTCAACAACTCGACGACGTCGCCAAGTAGCGAAGATTCGCTGGCGATCTTATTCTACTCGCTGGACAGTCTCGGAAACCCGACCACGGCCGACTCACTGTATTTGCTCATCATTGGGCCCGATGGTAGTGTCGCGCTTAAAGATTCGATGGCAATCTCAGACAGTCGGGTCACTTCCACCGTCGTTCGAGGGAAACAATTCTATAGCTTTTCAGATCAAGTGTCGGATCTCGATGGCGCGGGCAGCGACGGGGTCTATGCCATGACCCTGCTGGCCAAAACGATCAGCCAAAACCTGCTGACGCCCAACCAAACCTCTTTTCAGA
>JBHHVC010000246.1:0-4132 GCA_046754125.1 Candidatus Zixiibacteriota bacterium | reverse complement strand
TGTCGAGGATAATGTATAGCTTCCCGGGTACATGATTTCTCCGGTCAGACTGACAACCCGGTCGCTTTTCCAGAGAGGAATGCGTCGAATGAACAGGTGATCGTCCTCAACGAGCGGCATCAGCAATGATGCGGAATCATTCAGCTCAAGATACAACAGCGTAACCTCGCCGTCCGAATCAAGCCGCGCAATCTCGGCCTGCAGCCGGTTGGCACTGCGTGTGTATGAGCCGGACAGAAATATCAGGTCGGCGACAGTCATTTGCTCGTAGAGTGGATACTCACCGGGCTGCCTTACTTCCCCTTCAATATACACGTGGCGGTCCCATTTCACTTCGTTGATAGAATAAATATGCAGCGAATCACGATCCCGCAGGACAAAGTCTGCCCCGCGGTCACCGTCTGAAATAGCCTGCAGCGAGACAGGTATCACTTCTACCCGATCATCAACGTGGCGACGAAACAGGTCTGCTCGCTCAAGATAAACATCATACGATCGCAACTTGCCTCGCTCGATAAGGTCGGAAACGCGGGTTGAGTCGTTTCGCTCGTAATAACCACTATGTTGCACGTGCCCGAAAACAGCCACCATATGCTTACGCTGTTCAAATATCGAGTAGACCGTTAGCCGATCTCCGTCTTGCAGGGTCAATGTCCCCGCCCCGGCCGAGTCACCAGTCTTGAGGTTCAGGTCGAGCACTTCCCATTCGCTTTCAGACGAGATTCTTTCCAGCATAGCACGCTCAAGATGTGCCTCGGCAGTAGGGCCGCCGGCAAGGGTCAATACGTCGAGCGCAGACTCGGTCCCCAACAGTTCGTATAAGGCCGGTCGTCTGACTTCGCCAGCAACAGCCACTCTCGAGGCGGCCACCGGGATGAACAGGGCATCGCCGGTGCGAAGCCGAACGTCGGTGGAATTGTCGCCCTCCAGCAGGAACCGGTACAGGTCGACTGTTTCAATACAGGTTCCGTTGCGCATGAGTTTGATTCGCCGCATCGAACCGCGTTCGTTCGGCCCTCCCGCAAGGTAAATGGCGTTGAATAACGAGGTCAACGATGAAACCGTATATGCTCCGGGACGTCGTACTTCTCCGGTTACGTAGATGCGAATAGAACGAATCTTGCCGAGTGATACGGTGAGATCGAACTGGCTGTACACTTTCGACACTCGAGTGCGCACTCTATCAGTGAACTGCTTGAGGCTCAGGCCCCAGCCTATGATTTCACCTGCCCGAGGGATGAAGACTTTTCCTTCGCGGTCCAGAGCAAGACGATACTCTCGATCTACCCTGCCCCATAGGTAGACGATAATGTTGTCGCCCGGACCAAGAATATAATTCTCCGCCGATGCAATGTCCGGAGGCGAGACAACATCGGCCCCCCCCTCAAAAAGTTCCAAACCGAACGGCCGCAACCCGTCCAGCGGCGACTTTCCGGTCGCTGCTGTCACTTCATTGGTGGTCAGCGCTTCGCGGTGCGCACTCAGCGCTTGAGCCGAGTCAGCAGGATATAGTCCAATTGTTTCAGAAGGATGATCATCCGGACGGAAATCCGGGCTGACATAAACCTTTTGATCCTCCTTAGCCGGCTGGTTTGAGCGATATTTCTGCAGAAGCTGTTGCTTTTGCTCCTCGCTCAGGCTGGACAGGTCCTGCGCAAGCAGTGACTTGAACCAATTCAGCGAAACCAAAATAATGACCAGTATTGCGAACAAAACAGATCGTCTCAGCATTTTCACCTTCCCGTGACTGAGCATGGCGCGACCGACTTAGCCGAAGATCGCCTGTCTAATCAATTGATAAAGTGCTGAGCAAGGGCAGTGCCCGAACAGCTCGTTAGCCGTTAACCGACAATCAGTAAAGCGGTTACAGGATTCAACAATCAGCTCGAATGATCAAGCCCGGCCAACTTGCGGGCAATCTCTTCCGACCAAGGAGGAGATGTTTTCCAGTATCGCAGCTTCTTACAGCCTCCCAATTAGCCGGTCGGACGGTGCAAACGGATTGGACGGCCAGCATAAACTGTTCGGTCGCAGCCTGTTTGTGTTTTCTTAAGTTTGTGTCGGGCCTAGCCGGTTTTGGCAATGGACAAATGCCCCCCTCCGTACGTCAATAGGCCGAGACAAAGTGGTCGGAGGCGGATTACCATTGACCACAACGAAAAAACCGGCTTTCGCGCCCTTGACAAGAGAGGGGTGTGACAGTACTTTTCGACCTTGTGATTTTTGAAGTGTGGTCATAATCAACGAGGGAAACGGCAGCAACAGGTCATCAAAACTCGTTCAACAGTTGTGTTGGCAAGCCAGCAAACGGGAAATTATCTCAAATGAAGAAAACTAGCAAAAGATATATGGAGACAGCGATGGGATTGGCAAAATCCTGTGCAATCGTTTTGATTGCTCTCCTCTTGTGGGCAGGAACTGCCCCGGCCAGCGGCTTTGAAGCTACAGGCCTGGGCACTAAAGCGAGAGGGATGGGCGGTACCTTCCGGGCTATTGCCGACGACTGGACGGCTGCTTTTTACAATCCGGCGGGATACGCAAATATCTATGATAATCAGATAGGTGGTAATTTGTCCCTGGTTCATTTGCGCAACGATATTACTCCCAATGTCCGGTGGAGCAACGGCACCTCAGATTTGTACGAAACCGGAATCTTCAATGACAGGCAGATCCCGAACTCACATGAGGTGCTATCGATCCCCTCTGGCGGTTTTGTCGTGCGTTTACCAGTGTGGGGCGAGACAGTATTCGGTCTGTCTGCCTTCCAGCTGTTCGATCAGAACATTAACTGGACGATGTATCGTCCGCTTCTGTCCTATAACGACAAAGTGACATTACCCAATGCACAGTATCGTAATGATCTGGACGTGGTTGCATTTCAGTTGACGGCGGCTCGCGAGTTTGTTGAAGACAAGCTGTCGATCGGTATCGGCCTTCAGCTCCTACGCGCCGACCTTTTGTTCAATGATTTGATCTTTCGCGATAATCCGTTCAAACAGATCGATCCCCAGTCGCCGCTCACCGCTCGGCCTTTCGACAAGATTACTGAGCGGACCAATAATGACGGCTTCGGTTTTGGATTCGGTCTATCCGGCGGAGCGCTGATCCGCCTTGGGGAAAACATGACGCTCGGCCTCACAGCTTCCCTGCCGTTTGATATTACTGTGGATGGCAACAGTGAATTAGAGTTCGTTATGCCGTTAAACGCAACCTGGCTCAATACCGACACGACTGCGACCAACCTGGGATCGGTTGGACACCTTTTTGCCGCAGGCGATCAGGTGGTAGACTCGGCCGACTTCGAGACGGAGTTTCACCTGCCGCCGTCAATTGCAGGCGGATTGGCTGTCAAGGTTGGAGAAAAGCTGACTCTTGCGGTAGATGCAAAATACACTTTCTGGTCCGAATTCGATGGGCTGGCGTTCAAATATACTGGACATAGCGGACTTCACGGTGCCGCCAACCTTCCCACCGGTGGTGATACGACGGTCGCTACTCGGGAGTTCTTCACCGCCGACCTTTCCAACCCGGTCGAATGGGATGATGCTTTCACATTCAGCTTTGGAAGCGCTTACGATTTCAATAACTACCTCACGCTTCTTGCGGGAGCGGGACTGGATCAGTCCGCTGCTCGCGATGCCCAGAGACTAACTCCGCATTTCAGCGACATTGGCGACAAGGTTTTTGTCACTGGCGGTGTGATAGTACATATCCAACAATGGGATATCGGGCTCTCGAGCGGATTTGTTTCATCGGACGATGAGACAATTACCAATCTGGATGATATCAACGGTGACGGCAATATCGACAGTTTTGCCGGAGACTACAGGGCAGACACATATGAGACCGTGTTGTCGGTCAATTATCGGTTCTGAGGAGAAAATGATGCCGAATAGATTCACTGCAATTGTACTTTTTCTGAGTTTGATAGTTCTTGCCTTCGGCGGTTGCGACGATCGCGGAACCAACCAACCCCTTCCCCTTGATCTGCAAGTTGGAGGTTTTGGCACCAATAATCTTGGGGTTGGTCAGTTCGCATTCAGCGAGTTCCTGCTCCAGATCAATAACCCGACTGACACTTGGCGGTTTGAGCTGTATATCCCTCGCGTCTCATTCCCTATTCAATCTGGAG
>JBHHVC010000245.1:0-4151 GCA_046754125.1 Candidatus Zixiibacteriota bacterium | reverse complement strand
AAACTGCGAATTGGGTACGGCAACATCCTCGGAAATATGTATTGATGCAATCTCCTTAACCGCCTTTGAGAGATTGCGTCGTACTTTCCATAGTTGTTCGGCAAGATGCGTGTCTGTTTCGACTCTGAGATGTGACGCATGGTTCTTAGTGCATAGCTTCCCAATCGCCTCGGTCTGTTGATCTCGATACTCACCGGAGGTTTCAATCAGGAGTAGAGCCGCAACACTTTCAAGTCCATCGTTTTTTTCGTACTGGTTGGAGCATGCGGCTGCGTCGCCGTCAAGAAACTCTAAGACAGTCGGGACGATGCCCGCACCGGTAATATCGGAAACAGTCTGAGCGGCGTCTTCTGGTCGATCAAAAGCGACGAGAATTGTCGCGCCCCGCGCCGGCATTGGTATTAACCGAACGGCGAGTTCAGTGAGAATAGCGAGAGTCCCCTCCGACCCAATAAAGAGGTCGCCGATAGAAAACCCGCCCGCCGAGCCCAGCATGCCGGAAGTGATTACGTTTCCGTCGGGTAATACGCCACGCAGGCCGATGACGTAATCCCTAGTAACACCGAACCGTTTGCAGCGAAGTCCACCGGCATTCTCAGCCACATTGCCCCCCATAGTAGACTCCGCATAGCTGGCCGGGTCGGGCGGATATGTCAAACCAAAGGGGAGAGCAGCATCGACAAGGTCTTTGGTGATTGCTCCCGGGCCACAGACGGCGCTGCGGGAGGCAGTATTGATTTCAATATGGTTGATCAGTTCGGTTGACAGGACCAGCGAGCCGCGCGAGGGAACACACCCCCCCGACAATCCGCTTCCGGCGCCGCGGGGGACAACGCATAGCTTATTCTCAGCACAGAACTGGACTACTGCAACTACGTCACTCTCACGTTCGGCCATCACAAGTGCGAACGCATCGCCCTTCTGTTCGGTAGCGTCGGTGAGATACTTTTCATGTTCAGAGAAAACTGGAATCAGACTGTCGGAGTTGGTAAGTCGACTCCGGAGAGCAGCCAGTAGATCCTCGGATAACGACGGAGGCTCAGCCATATCGTTCCACATGAGGGAGAATCATGTTTTATCCGAGGAAGTTGAAGCTGTCGAGGTGGAACCCGCGGACGCAGCCTTGCTGTCAGACTTGCTTTTGTCTTTCTTCTCTTTGTTCGCCAAGCTGCTAGAATCCTGTGCGGCAGCATCTTTGTACTCTTTTTTGCGATAGTCGGTGATATAGAAACCACTTCCTTTGAATATGAATCCACTGCCTCCTGATATGATACGCTGCACCTTGCCCTTACATTGAGGACAGGTCTTCAGTGGTTCCTCGACCATCGATTGAAACTCTTCGAATTCGTGATTGCAATCGTTGCATCGGTATTGATAGGTTGGCATTGTCAGTTCAACTCCATACTGCCTGCTATTCCCGACGTATTATACGTTGACCAAGCGACTGATTTACGTTAGCTGCATCAACCCGGCGACAATTCGTCGACATCCTTCTTTGATAGTCTCCGGATCGGGTGCGAACGATATTCGAATTGCGCCGTCGTCGCCAAATGCGCTTCCGGCTGGGCAGGCCACTCCATGTTCGAGAAGCAGATACTCGCTCAGCTCGGCGGATGTCGAAATCTTTTTGCCCGCCCCGGTGCGTCCGAGCAATTGGCTGATGTCACAGAATACAAAAAACGCTCCCTGTGGAATGGCTAGCTTCAGTCCCTCGACCTGCAGTAACGACTCAATAGTAGAGTCTCGATTACTTTGGAGCGTATTAACGACGGGCCCAATAAAGTCTTCAGAAAGCTTCAACGCCGCCAGCGCGGCCTTTTGAGAAACCGAGCATGCGTTGTTAGTAACGTGTGACTGAATAAGGGCGGCCGCATCAATCAGATGGCGCGGCCCGGCGGCATAGCCGACCCGCCAGCCGGTCATGGCGTAGTTCTTGGAAAAACCATTAACGACCACCGTTCTATCAAGCAGATCTGGAATAATCTGGGCAGGGGAGAGATGCTGAGCCGGCGGAAAGACGATACGTTCGTAAATCTCGTCAGAAATAATCCACAAGTCGTGGTCGGTCGCAGTTTTCGCAATTGCTGACCAAGACTCGTGATTAAAAAGCGTGCCGGTAGGATTTCGAGGAGAATTTGCGATTATGATTCTAGTTCGCGGCGTGATGGCCTCTTGCAGGCGGGATTGGTCGAGTTGATATCCATCATCAACGGACGTGCCGACGACTACCGGCGTGGCGCCAACCAGATGTACCATCGATGGGTAGCTGGGATAGTAGGGCGCAAAAAAGATCACCTCGTCGCCGGGGTTACAAATGGCTTTCAGTATATTCCATGCAGCCTGTTTTGAGCCATTGGAAACGAGAATCTCGTCCGCAGAATAGGACAGATCGTTTTCTGCCTTCAGTTTGTTGGCGAGAGCCTGGCGCAACTCGTGCGTGCCCGAGCTTATAGTATAGCGAGTGAAACCGTTATCGATCGCTTGCTTGCCCGCAGTACATGCTTCTGCGGGCGAATGGTAGTCCAGTTCGCCGACAGCTAGCGAGATTATATCTCTCCCGTTCGCAGCCATTTCCCTGGCACGCGCAAAAAGCGAGATTGTCCCGGACGGTTCTATCAGCGACATGGTCCGTGATAATCTTGCTGTCGATACCAGAGTCATACGTCATCCCTTCATTAAAGTGGCTATCGCCGCCACATCGACTATATCTTCGGCCGTGCAACCTCGCGACAGGTCATTGGCAGGTTTCGCCAGTCCCTGAATTATCGGCCCGGTCGCGCTGGCCCCGGCCAGCCGTTGTGTCAACTTATACGCAATATTGCCCGCGTCAAGGTCCGGGAAAATCAATATATTGGCGTCGCCCGCTACCGGGCTTGCCGGTGCCTTGGATTTTGCTATTTCCGGGACGATGGCCGCATCGACCTGTAGTTCGCCATCAACGATCAAGTCTGGCTGCTCGCGCCGCAATATCTCAAGCGCCTCGACCACTTTGTCGACATCGGGATGGCTGGCAGAGCCTTTGGTCGAAAATGACAGCAACGCAATCCTTGGCTGAAGGCCAAGCAATCGTTGCATCGTCTGCGCCGTCGCAACCGCTACGGAGGCCAACTGCTGTGCGTCCGGGTTCGGCAGAACAGCCCCATCGGCATACAGGAACACTTTGTTTGTCTCATCACGATAACGTGGGATAGTCATCATGAAGCAGCTCGATACCGCCTTGATTCCCTCGGCCAGTCCGATAACTTGAATGGCCGCTCTCAATACATCGCCGGTGGTGTGGATCGCTCCGGCGACCGAGGCATCGGCCCGATCATGTCGAACCATCATGGCGCCGAAGTAGAGCGGTTCGGCCATCAGTTTATGAGCCTGTTGTTCTGTCAGGCCTTTATGTCTGCGCAGTTCATAGAGATCACTTGAATACTTGGCAAAGTCGGGCGACTGTGAGGGGTCAATAACCTCGACTTTGGATAGGTCCAGTCCAGCACTACTGGCCAGTCGTCCGATCTCCGGCTCGTTGCCGAGCAGGATGACCCGTGCCATTGATAGCTCAAGGATCTGATGAGTTGCCTCAATTGTGCGGGGATCGCTTCCTTCGGGAAACACCACCCGGCCTTGCCTCGCTCTGGCCCGTTCCCTGATGCCTGCCAGTGGATGTGTTGTTGTATTCAACTCGTTCACCATCGTAACCGTCGTCATAACTGCCTCCACATCATTCGCGAAAACTCGAATCGGCAAGAATGGCATTGACGAATTGATCGATATCACCATCCATAACCGCCTGTACATTTCCGGTTTCGGTAGATGTGCGATGATCCTTTACCATATTGTATGGGTGGAATACGTAGGAGCGAATTTGTGAGCCCCATTCAATCTTCTTTTTCGACATCTCAAACTTCTCCATCTTCTTCGCTTCTTGTTCTTTGTGCAACTGGTACAGCCGCGCCTTAAGGACGGTCATAGCTGATTCCCGGTTCTTGTGCTGGCTGCGTTCCGACTGGCAAGTGACCACGATATTGCTGGCAAGGTGGGTGATTCGGATTGCCGAAGACGTTTTATTTACATGTTGCCCACCGGCTCCGGATGCACGGTAGGTGTCGATTCGTATATCATCTTCCTTAATCTCGATCTCGACATTGTCCTCAACTACCGGG
>JBHHVC010000244.1:0-4191 GCA_046754125.1 Candidatus Zixiibacteriota bacterium | reverse complement strand
ACCCAGATCGACCCGCTTGCGAAGAAATACCCCGGCTGGAGCCCGTATGTCTACGCGCTGAACAACCCGCTGCGATACATTGATCCGGATGGGCGAGTGGCCGGAGAAGCAGATCCTGCGGTGCAGGAAATCTGACCTGACCCGGTGACGAAAGATTCGCAATATCTTGATGATACTGGTTTAAGAACCTCTTACATGTGCGTAGCCGTATAAAGAAACGATTTCACTTGGTAATCTGCACTATTGCCTCAACGATCATCTCAGCTTGGCCCTAGTTGTCCTCACGGCAGCAAGTGCGGTGCAGGACAGTCTTCGCTACTGGCCTTTGGAGATACGCGAGTAGAGCAGACCAACACAGGTCATAATCATAAACTCCACACAAAACTAGCTTATCTCATTATTGACTGACAGCCCCTGTCAGGCCTCCACCCTATAATTATTACTAGAAGGACAGCAGCAAGTAACCGAAAGCTGCAGCAAGTCGGCTTGGCCCACCCGGTCAGGCTGGCCGAGCCGGTCAAGCCGGTCGCACTGGGGGAGACCGGGTTGTTCGGATGCGAGTAACAGGGAGATTGCTCGCCCGGCGGTTTGCAGATCAGTGTCCGCGCTGGTCTGCAAGCTGCGGCAAAAGTGCTGTCGGGAACACCGAGCCGGGGGAGATCGAGACTGACGTGCGGTAGCGCTGGACATGGATAGACTAGTCCCAAGCAGGAAGGCCTGTAACGGACGCAATGGAAAGGAACTGCTACCTTACATGTTGTCAAGAATCATTTCATCGGCAACCCTCGGCGTGGATGCCTACACTGTCGAAGTAGAAACCGATATCCAACAGCAGTTACCCGCGTTCGTGACTGTCGGGCTTCCGGAGGGGGCAGTCCGAGAGTCTAAAGAGCGGGTAACCGCTGCAATCAAGAACTCCGATTTCGTTTTCCCATCCAAGCGGGTGACGATTAACCTCGCTCCCGCGGATATCCGCAAAGACGGATCAGCGTTTGACCTCCCGATCGCAGTCGGAATTCTGGCCGCAACGGGCCAGATTCTGCGCGACCAGTGCAATGATTTTGTCATGCTGGGCGAGTTGTCACTCGATGGGGCCTTGAGGCGGATTCCCGGAGTCCTGCCGATGGCCATGAACTTCGCCGCAGGCAACTCGTTCAAGGGCATTCTTGTCCCGAAAGAAAACGCCAAAGAGGCGGCAATCGCAGGTTCTCTCCCAGTCTATCCAGTAAACTCGCTACAGGAGGCGGTCCATTTTCTAGAAAACGAATCAACGATTCGACAATTTACTGTAGATGTGGACTCGGTCTTCACTGAGGCATTTTGCTATGGAGTGGATTTTGCCGATGTCAAAGGACAGGAATCGGCCAAACGAGCGCTGGAACTCGCTGCAGCTGGCGGACACAATGTGGTGTTGACCGGTCCTCCCGGCTCTGGCAAAACGATGCTGGCCAGACGAGTCCCCACAATTCTGCCCAACATGACCATCGAGGAGGCACTCGAGACAACAAAAATCCACTCGGTAGCAGGCAGATTGCCCAGAGACTCAGCGCTAGTTGCCACCCGACCGTTTCGCGCGCCTCACCACTCTATATCCTATGCCGGATTGATTGGCGGAGGAGCTGTGCCCAAGCCCGGAGAAGTGTCGCTCGCTCATCATGGCGTGTTGTTTCTTGACGAACTGCCTGAGTTTAAGAAGGACGTGCTGGAAATGCTGCGCCAGCCAATTGAAGACAACCATGTAACCATTTCCAGAGCCGCAACTACACTGACTTTTCCTGCCAGCTTCATGCTGATTTCGGCGATGAATCCTTGTCCGTGCGGCTACTATGGTGACCAAGCCAACGATTGCACCTGTTCGTCAAGTGACATACAGCGCTACATGTCTCGAATTTCCGGGCCGCTGATGGACAGAATAGACATTCATATCTCTGTCCCGTCAGTAAAGTTCAAAGAACTTTCCTCCGAAACTCGCGGCGAGAAGTCCCAGATCATTCGCGATCGAGTCAATATGGCGAGAAAAAGGCAACTCCAGCGGTTTACCGACGAAAAACATATCTATTGTAATGCCCATATGGAATCACGAGATATTCGAAATTACTGCAAGATTGATGAGAAATCGCAGTCGCTGCTCGCTCTGGCCATCAGTAAACAGGGACTGTCGGCCCGGGCATACGACCGAATCCTCAAAGTAGCCCGTACAATAGCGGATATCACAGAATCCGATAATATCGAAATGACACATATCGCCGAAGCCATCCACTACCGTACGCTGGATCGGAAACTATGGAGATAAGTGGCCCAGCCGTTTCGCTGTAACGCTGCAAACAGGAACCTTTGTGACACAGTAAGTTGCGGCAGAAGAAGCGACGGATTCCGGAATCTATCGCGAGGAAGCAGGTCGAGTGGGACTATAGACTTTTGCCCAAAGCCTGCCGACAATTCCATCCTACCGCTAGTCGAGAACATGCGTGTATCCAGAAATATCTTGACAACACTCGAGTTGTTAGTATAATTACCTTGTATTAAAGCAGTTACACGCCTTGCTTGGTGATGACGAACTGGTTGTGGTCTGCAATTGAAGCTCAAACTGTACCAACCCCAGCCCGACCCGGTCTGGTGAAAAAAGTGAGATTTCTGTTCCGACTGTCTGCGCCACTCAATCATTGTTGCTAGGGCAACGCTGCTAAATGGACGCTATGTTATGTAATGAGTAATACTTAATTGTCTAAGTGTAGGGAATCCAAATGAAAACAACATGGACCACAGCAACAATGACTATGGCTGTGATGCTGGCAGCTTTGCCGGTGTCGGCTCAAATCAGCGTTGGCGGCAGACCAAAGAGTCTGACCCAGACGGTGAAAGCGTCAATCCAGACGGTCACCACTGCATCGGTCGACCACCGGGCACTACTGGCTGAAGATGTAATCGAGCAGGCGAAAGATATGCCATATCGCTTCGGCCAGCCATTCGACGTAAACTATGACCTGAATAACTCCGGCACATGGGAAAATCTGTCTGATGGCTCCCGTCTGTGGAGACTCAGGATTGAAAGCGCGCGAGCCTATTCGATAAATCTTATCTATGACGATTTCTGGCTTCCCGACGGAGCGCAGTTTTTTATATACAATGCTGATCGCAGCATGACCATCGGTGCCTTCACATCAAAAAACAACAAAGAGTATGGGCAGTTTGCAACTGCTCTTGTGAGGGGAGATGTTAGCATTCTGGAGTACTGGGAACCTGCTGATGTATCAGAACCCGGTCGCATTAGTATCAGCCGAATCGTGCACGCCTATCGCAACCTGTTTTCATGGGCCACTGCTAAAGAAGCCCTCAAGTACGGGGGCGACGATCCAGAGGCAGCCGGCTTCGGTGACGCAGGATCGTGCAACAACAACGCTCGCTGCCCGGAGTTCGCCGAATGGGACGATATCATTCGCTCGGCTGCCATGATAACGACCTCCGGTGGATTTCGCCTTTGTTCAGGATCCATGTTGAACAATGTCCGTAAGGATAAAACTCCTTACTTCCTGACTGCCAACCACTGCCTCGGAGGCGAACAGACCTGGGTCTTCATGTTCAACTATGAAAGCGCAGGATGTGCCAACGTCGACGGTCCGACCTGGATGACTGTTTCTGGCTCGACACTGCGCGCGACAAGATCGTTTTCCGACTTCGCCCTGTTGGAACTGAGTGCGCAGCCACCAGATTCATACAATGTTGCATACGCCGGATGGAATGCAATCGACGTTGCCTCTGATTCCGTCATTGGAATCCATCATCCTCAAGGAGATATCAAGAAAATATCTTTTGATTTCGATGCTGTTACTGCCACGTCTTACTTAGGCACCAGTGTTCCCGGCGACAATTCCCACTGGCGTATTGGCCAATGGGAAGATGGAACCACAGAGCCCGGTTCCTCGGGGTCTCCGATATTTAATCGGCAGAGACAGGTCATCGGCCAGCTCCACGGTGGATGGGCATCATGTACCAGCATCACATCGGACTACTACGGCAAAGTTTCGATTTCCTGGGCCGCTGGTTCCTCGGCCTCTACGCGGCTAAAAGATTGGCTCGATCCAGACAATACTGGTGTCCTTCAACTAAATGGCCTCGGCGCCGGCGTAGCCATCACACACACTCCTCTAATGGACACTCAGGACACGCTGAACGATTATGAGGTATTGGCGA
>JBHHVC010000243.1:0-4191 GCA_046754125.1 Candidatus Zixiibacteriota bacterium | reverse complement strand
ATAGCATACACCTTCGCACCTGCAGTGCTCGAAAACAGGGCTTAATCAACAAGCCTCCAGAGAAATGGCTGCTAAGTACCCCCTCCAATGGATCGAGCTGTCGCGCTCAGCCCTCAACTGCAATGTCGACTCTCTCGTTCGGCTGGCCCGAGGCCGCCAAATAGCGATTTGTGTCAAAGCAAATGCCTATGGTCACGGCCTGCCTCAGATCGTCGAAATGCTGTCGCAGCGATCCGATATCCACTATCTGTCAGTTCATTCGGTGGCAGAGGCGATCGCCTGCCGAAAAGCCGGCTGGAATGCCAGGCTGCTTTTGCTCGGACCGGTAGCTACGGAGGATATTGAGACTATTGTAGAATGCGGTTTCGAACCAACAATCTCAGATGCTGCATTTCTTGAGCGGCTCGGGCGAGCGGCAGACAAGGCAAAAAAGAGAATACTCACCCACCTGAAACTGGAAACCGGTACCAACAGGCAGGGTATTACTGAGTCCGAATTACCCCGATTCGCCGAAATCTACCGCAAGCACCAGCACTTGGGCAAACCATACGGCGCCTCGACCCATTTTGCCAATATCGAGGACACTACCAACCACCAGTATGCCGAACATCAGCTTCGACAGTTCGGGAAGCTAGTCAAAGCCATGAAGCGACTGAAGATCGGTCCGAGAATCTGTCACACCGCCTCCTCGGCTGCCCTGATCCTGTTTGAAAAGACCGGCTTCGATCTGGTCCGCCCCGGTCTCGCCGCCTACGGCCACTGGCCATCAAAGGAAACTTACCTGTCCTACCGCCTCAGCGGTGGGGCAAACGACCTTTTTAGGCCTGTCCTGTCGTGGAAATCCCGCCTGACCCAAGTCAAGAAATTGCAACCGGGGGAGTTTGTCGGCTATGGCTGCACCTACCGCACTACAGCCCCGGCCCGGCTGGGCGTTGTCCCTGTCGGCTACTACGATGGCTACGACCGCGCGCTTTCAAACTGCGCCCATATGCTGGTCAATGGCGCACGAGCCGAAGTTCGCGGGCGAGTCTGTATGAACCTGACCATGATCGACATCAGCAATGTCCGTGCTGCCCGCCCCGGCCATGTAGTCACATTGATCGGCAGTGACCATTCCGAGACAGTGAGCGCCGAACAGATTGCTATTTGGAGTTCTACGATCAACTACGAAGTTCTTGCCCGCTTGTCTTCGGAAACCCCGCGCATTATGGTGGAGTGATGATGGGGTCCTCCCTCCCGACCTACGCCTCTCAGAATGTGCATATCAAGAAGGTCGACGAATAATCCCGACGCGATGTGTCGGGACTCCCGACCCAGATAAATCGACGTAACTGCCTTGCTGGGTTAAGGTTGACCCGGCCTGTCCGACAATGAACTATGATTTATCTTGACAGGAAAAAGCGCTGGGCCTATTATTCTTGTGAAGCATTTCACATAAGCGGGTTTTTCATTGCCAGTGGGGTAGTCGATTGTGCGAGAGTTTGAGTGAGTGATTTTTCCAGCGAAAGCCTGACCAAGCGTGTCTCCGAATCGACTATACATCGGCTATCAATGTACTATCGGGCGCTTTCCCTGCTTGAAAAGGAGAACCGGCAGACAGTTTCGTCTAAGGAATTGGACAAACGGGAAAAACTTACTCCCGCGCAGGTTCGCAAAGACCTTTCCTTTTTTGGGTCGTTTGGAACTCGCGGTCTGGGCTACCCGGTAAAGGAACTTCGGCGAAAAATAGCCTGCATTTTGGGGATCGATCGTCCTTGGCGAGTGGCCCTGATCGGGATTGGCAATATCGGCTCCGCACTGGTAAGCTACAAAGAGTTTTCCCGTCAGGGATTCACTATCGTCAAGCTGTTTGACAATGACCAGCGAAAAATCGGCTCCAACCACAAAGGGATTGTTGTCTCTGACATTCAGAATCTGGAGAATGAACTTCGAGAGGACAAAATCGAGCTGGTCATTATCGCAGTTCCGGCAACAGTGGCCCAGTATGTCGTCGACGATGTTGTTGCTGCGGGCGTTACGGCTATCCTCAATTTCGCCCCCGTGAACCTGCGCGTGCCGCCACATGTTCATTTACGCAACGAGAACATGTCGATGGAGCTTGAGTACCTGTCCTTTGCTATGGTCAACAACCGCGCTCCCCAAAAAAAACCAACGAAAAGCGGCGAGGGTCAGTATACATAGATATAAGGATGAACGAAAACTCCGTTTCAGGGATGGATCGGAGGATACCTCTTTTAAGCGTCCTTTTGCTTAGAGAGAAACGGCCTCTTGCAGGCCGTTTTTTTTGGCTGAAATGACCGCGACGAGCTCTGTCAACCCGTGATGGGGGCTATTCGATCTCCCGAATCTTGCGCATCTTGTCCTTCAGTTCCCTTGCTTCGCGTTTGCTCAAACCACGCTCGACCAACGTATCGATATCAAGATCGCATTTTATCAATTGATCGCGGATGATGGACAGTTCGCTGCGAGAAAAATATGCGCTGTCAACCTGGTAATCGACGAATGCTTCGTAGGCCAATGGTGCGATGGTCCGAACCATGTCGGCCATGACTATCGCATACTGTTGAATCTCATACTGTGCGTGGCTGTCCATGCGAAGACGCAGAAAATGGAACAGGTTGTGCAGGTCGATCTTCCAATACCACTCCGTGTAGAGCGACAGTGGTAAGTTTATTCGTGCAAGTTCGCGCGCAAGACCGTCTTCCACAAAGGCGTGATAGACGCTGTACGCTTCGGACTGCGAACGCTTGTAATACTTGATCAGCTTCCGCCTGACCTCATCGGGGACCTCCTTGCTGGAGCGACCCTGCTTGTTCACTGTCGACTGATAGCGAATATCTTTCGGTTCGGGCAGGTAGAATTCTTCTTTCATGACCGAATAGCGACCGGAGTATTCGTTCACATTGGCTGATCGATGCCGAATCCACTGGCGGGCTACAAAAATCGGAAGCTTGACATGGAACTTGAACTCGACCATCTCAAACGGAGTAGTATGACGGTGGCGCAAAAGGTAGCGGATCAAACCTCGATCTTCTGATACTTTCTTAGTCCCGTCACCATAGCTGACTCGGGCAGCCTGTACAATGGCCTGATCGCCGCCCATGTAGTCAATCAGGCGCACGAATCCGTGATCAAGGACTTTGAATTCCCTGTCCAGTAATGCGTCTGCATCCGTGTTGTGTATGTGTGCCATATCTGTTCCTGCCTTGCGGGAGAATATATGATGCGCAACGCTCAGTGGCAAGTAGCGGGAGTCTTATCGGGAGAGTCGCTCAGTCGACAGGCAAACAATTATCGAAAGCAAGTAGAGACTCATTCAGCATTCGTTGAATGCGCCAGAATCAAAATCTCCGGAATACAGAGGCGGAATCAGCCCAGGGGAACCGTGATATTGTCATCGCGAGACATCTTCTCCATACGGCGATCGATGCGGTCGTCGATGTTCATCGCTTCCGACTGGTTATAGAATTCGATCTGGTCGGATGGTTTGATTTCCTTCATCTCCTGCATCACGGCTGTAATGCGATAGATAGACTGTTTTATGATCTTGGCGGTCCGGGGCACTTGTTCGACCAGCCTGTCCAACTCATTTCGTTCCTTTAATAGCGTCATCAACTGTGATCGTCCGTAGATGGCCATCACCGCATTGTTCAGGTAGTGCGACAGCGTAGCCAGGGCAACGTTTTTGGCAGCTGCCATGCCTTTTTCACGTTCTTCTTTGAGTAATCTCTCGGAAAGCTCCTGACGTTCTTTGAAGAGGTGCTCTATTGTCAGGTAGGATTTCCATATTTCCTGGTTTGCCTTCGAGAGCAGATTGTCACTGCTCCCGATATCTACGCCAAGGTCGGATGCCATCCGCAGTGTGGATGTCAGCAGATCTTTCATCACCTCATCAATCTGGGGCTGCGACAGGTCAAGTAACTTTGCCGTAACCGAGAGATTGGTTAAGCGCTCCTCCAGATTCGATTCGCAGTCTGAAAACCGGTCGAACGACAACAGCACGCTCAGTTTTATGATATTGGCAAGCTTGTCGTGCGAATCCGCCTCACTCAGGCTGTGATGAACGGCAATGGCATCGCAGATTCTCTCAGGCAAACGCCAGGATGTGGCCAGATGATGTCCTAATTCGCAGTGGTCGATTCCAAAAATCTCGCGTTCGGCATCAATTAGAGCCTCCCCTCTAGTTTGTTT
>JBHHVC010000242.1:0-4203 GCA_046754125.1 Candidatus Zixiibacteriota bacterium | reverse complement strand
ATGGACAACGCTATAGAATTAAATAAGAAAGAGCCCGCCGGGGGGCGGGCCCTTAATAATATCAGTATGATAGACTCTCGGTCGAATTAGGGACAGTACCTGACTTCAGTGAGAATCGTTTCGCCATCGACGTTTTCATCCTTGACCAAAATGCGAATAGAGTGGGGGACGTTGCGATTGGCCGATTCAAAGGTAATGCGGTAGCTGCTGGTGAGCGAGCCGACAACCGGCAGTGTGGTCAGGTCCAAATTCGAGCCGCTGCTGTTGATAATCGACACCAGACCGCCACTGCACGTAGACATGTCCCACGGCGCCTCATCTTCGAGAGGATCGCGATTGAATCCGGTAGTATCGGAACTTCCGGACCAGACAGTATGTACAGTGGAGGTTCCTCCAATCTTGTCACACATCGTCTGTGTCGCAAAATCAGGCTGTCCGCCCGGCTGGGTCGGTTCGTCGGTGAAATTGATATACTGCCGCTGCGCCCCCGGCCGCCAGTCAAATGCTGAGTCGGCGAACAGGACCATGACGACACCGTTCTCGCCGCCGACCGGAGCGTGAAAGTCGCTGGTCGCAAGGGCATTGAGGGCTGCTGAATCGGCACCCTCATACCCGACCGTTCGGGATGTTCCACTCACCGAGCTTCCGTTGCGAAAGTTGAGATACTGTTCCAACCGCTCAGCTGTGCTGAAATTGAGCGCCCCGTTGACTCCGCCATGGTCGTTACCCACGCTGGCAAAGCGAACATCCAGTCCACCCGCCTCCAGCAATTGGGCAAATGCAACTATCCCTGCAGCAATAGCGTCCGACTCGCCACCCATACTTCCGGAGTTGTCGACGGTAAAGACGAGGTCCACCTGCAAAACGTCGCCGGCCTCTACCTTGAACAGGTTAAACCCCTGTGGTTTGCCGTCCTCTTCGATGAATATGTTCTTGCCCTGCTTCAAGACAAGCGGCTCGCCTGTGACCGGATCGATGATACCGGGCATGTTAATCTGGACGCAGCGGCTGGTACCATCAACGCAGGAAAAGTTCCCCGATGGTTGAGCATTGTTAAGCACCAGATCTGGAAACCGTTGACCGCCCGGATCGCGAGGAGCACAACCACGCACATTGCCGGTGCCCCCGTCGTCGTCGTGATTGATATTGTCATTAGGCGTTTTGTCGCTTTGCCGGAGGAGTGCGAACTTGTTGTTGTCGCAGGAAGCGACGAGCATCAGCAATGCCATCAAAATCGCAACCAGAATCACCAGCGATCGTTTCATGTATGTAACTCCTTTTACCTCAGCCTGTTACTAATCGCAGCCAAAGGCCGCCCGCTTCCAAAATCACAAACAGCAATTTGCTGCGGTTGCACCGGATCACATCTGACTTCCAGTCATAGCTCACCTGCGCTCTATGATCGGCAAGAATACACCACAAAGCACCCATGTCAATAAAAATGTCGAAATGTATCTCTTTGGAATGACGGTAAGAATCACTCAGTAGGCAATGCCGACACGCAAATACAGCGAGGGGGCGACTGTCACATCATATAGGTGGTTTCCACCGACCGGAGCGAAGAAGAAGCCACCGTCGAGCAAGAACGTTGAGGTATTGTTGGAAATGAAGATCGCTTCAGCGAACAGCTTTATGGTAAGATACGACGTAGCCCCCAGCGTCTGAGGCGGGTCAAGCCGAACGGAGTCCTGAGGATCGAGCACATTACCGCCCGGGACAAGTCCCGGATCGGCCAGATAGGCCAACCCGACCGCCAATCCGGGGCGAAAAGCGACTCTGGACTGCGAGTTGTAAAGCGACGCCTTGTAGCCCAGGCTTACATCTATCGCGATTACGCTGGCATCGACAACCTCAAAATCGTAAAAATCGGCCGCTAAACTAAAATAGTTACTCGAATTGATCGGAATGTCAAAGAACACTCCCCATGTGACTGCGATCTTCGGGTCATATTCAACAATCTGGACATCCATCTTGCCCATCATGATTGCACCCGCTTTCAGTCCTACTCCCCCCTTCCGCAGGATTTTGTCTCCGGCTTTCGTAGATTGAGCTAATAGAGAGCAGGTGGCAATGATTATAGCCAGCCAACATACCGTCCAAGGTGAATGTCTATCGATTTTTCTCAAATAGTGGTTACCATATTATGGACGAACTATGGTCCGGGTTTGTCAATACTTATCCTGTACCTCTCCCCAATTCCGCCGGCATCCATGAGTGGGGCCTCTGGTTGCCATAAAGAACGTTTCGGATAGTCATAGAGTTTCGGGTTTAAGTGCCATCTTGAGGGCCGAGGAACACCCAAATCGCATTCCGATAAGTCTGGAGCTGGAGATACTGTCTGTCGTTATGCCCGCCGGATAATTCGACAAACTGCTTCGGCTCGACCGCAGCTTCAAAGAGCTTGCACCCCATTTCATAAGGAATCATATCATCGTCCTGCGAGTGCGTCACCAGCACTGGACAATTGACCTGAGCAATCTTGCCTACAGAATCGAACCCGTAACGCAGTAGCAGTCCCGTGGGCAGGAACGGGAACATGCGCTGAGCCATATCCTTGATCGAAGCAAAGGTAGACTCAACGATCAACCCACCACATTCAACCTTTGTTGCCAGTTCGATGGCAACAGCTCCGCCCAGCGAACGGCCAAAGATGACGATCCTGTCCGCGGATCCTGCTTTCTCTTTTAGCAGCCATTGATACGCGGCCATTGCATCGGCATAGGCACTTTCCTCGCCAACCTCGCCATCAGACAGACCATAGCCGCGATAATCGATGAGTAAGACATCCGCTCCGAGCGAGGTCAGAAACTCAGCGGTTTCCAGCCGATGAGAGATATTTCCCGCGTTGCCGTGACAGAACAAGACGACCTTATCAGTTTTCCGGTCGGGAGCAGAGATAAACCAGCCATGAATGCGCTGGTCGGGTACGGTCTCTATGTATATGTCGTCATATTCGAGCCCAAGCTGGTCTGGATGCACGGACAACTCCCTCGACGGGAGAAAGACCATGTTTTTCTGATTGAAATAGAGATAGGCCAACATTAGAACAAAAAAACCCGCAATGATTATAATTGGCCAGACCAGCATTCTAAACCTTCTCATTTCCGTTGGCCACCATTATTCCCATTCGATGGTGGCAGGCGGCTTCGAAGAAATATCGTATGTCACTCTATTGACTCCCCGAACCTGTCTTATTATGCGGTTGGAAATCTGTGCCAGAATGTCGGGGTCGATACGTGCCCAGTCGGCAGTCATGCCGTCAACCGAGGTCACTGCGCGAAGGGCCACCACGTTTTCGTAGGTTCGTTCGTCCCCCATCACGCCCACCGCCTGCACCGGCAGTAAGACCGCAAAGGCCTGCCAGATATCGTTATAGATGTGGTGGTCATGCAACTCGTCAATAAAGATGGCGTCCACCTCTCTCAGCAGATCGCAACGCTCTTCCGTTACTTCTCCCAGAATTCGCACGGCTAGACCCGGTCCGGGGAAGGGATGTCGCCCGATGAACTGCTCACTCAGTCCAAGTTTTCGGCCAAGACGACGCACTTCATCCTTGAACAGTTCACGAAGCGGTTCGACCAGTTCGAGTTTCATCCTGTCCTTCAAACCACCCACATTATGGTGAGACTTGATGGTTGCCGACGGTCCCCTGAACGAAACCGACTCGATCACATCGGGATAGAGTGTGCCCTGCGCAAGAAACCCAATGCCGCCGATCTTGTCTGCCTCGCTTTCGAACACGTCAATAAAGGTGTTGCCGATGATCTTTCGTTTCTTCTCGGGATCACTAACCCCGGACAGGCGAGAAAGGAACAATTTCGATGCATCGACCGGATGCACCTGGAGCTTAAGTTCTCCAAGCATGGCGATGACATCGGCGTATTCGTTCTTTCGCAAAACGCCGTTATTGACAAACACAGCGTGCAACCGATCGCCGATGGCTTTCGAGAGTAACACCGCCGCAACAGTCGAGTCCACTCCTCCCGAAATTCCAAGAACTGCCTTTCCGTCCTTCACCTGTGCGCGAATTGACTCTATCGAGGAGTCTATAAACGCTTCGGTTGTCCAGTCCCCCCGCGCCCCGCAAACATCGAACAGGAATCTTCGAAGGATTTTGCCGCCTTCGACGGTATGGTGCACTTCAGGATGGAATTGTAGTCCGATAATGTTCCGCGACTTGTGCGCTATTGCTGCGACACGCAG
>JBHHVC010000241.1:0-4204 GCA_046754125.1 Candidatus Zixiibacteriota bacterium | reverse complement strand
GCAAAATCGAATATCTTTTCAGGAGCCTACACAACGGTCTTCAATGTCCAACGCAATGAGACAATTCCCTCCGGTACGGAAGCAGTACGAACACAGATCACCCAATTGACCCTCGAAGCGAAGACAGAGTATGTCTGCAGGCCAAAGCTGCGCCAGAGCGTCTATCGCCTCGTCAAGATAACCAACGGCGACGATGCTCCCCTGCTCCCGGGAAGCGTAGCCATGTTCGCCGACGCCGATTTCATAGGAAAAGCAACGCTCAGGCAGCGAGTATCACCGTCGGAGCAGTTCGAGTTGGCTTTCGGTGCCGACGATGACGTCGAAGTGACAAGAAAGACAATCCGCAGCAAGAAAGGCAAAAAGGGCGACAGAATCAAGATCATCCAGGATGTAGCAATACAGTTCACCAACAACGCCCCAGAGGCTCGGACTATTCGGCTGGAAGAAGTCCTGCCGGTCAGCCGTGACAACCGAATCAAGATCAAGCTGGACAAGATCGTTCCTGAACCGTCTATCGATGAAGCGACCGGCATGGCTGTCTGGAGCCTCGATCTCGACCCGGGACAGAAGCTGGCCCTCGATATCTGCTACCAAATCGAGTATCCCCGGAATCTCAGGGTCTCAGGGCTGTAGGCCCGAACCGAAGGCGAAATGCCTTCAGAGCCTTCTCTGTAGTGGCACCTTTGGGCAGGACGGACAAGATTTGGGAAAGAGACGATCGGCATTAGGTCAGGAATATTGCCGAGGAGCAAGATTAGTGTGAATCGGCGCACCGTTTCTGTCGATATAAGTGATACTATGCTTAACAGAAGCCAAATGGTACTGACACTGATGGGCCTGGTTGCCCTTGCAATCGCTATTCTAGCCGGATGCAACAGCTTTCCGAGCAAGACTGATCCAAAAAGCCAAGACAGCTATCACGCGGTCGGGATGCTGATAAAAAACATGGATACTGACTCGACCAGCATTGTTATCGATTTCCAGCGCAACAACAATGTCGAGGCAAGTGGATCGATACGCTTTGACAACTCTGCGTTGCTCTTCAGCGGCAATGGAGCAGAAATCGATTCGGTTTATGCGTTGACCACCACGTCCGCGGCCACCTATTCGTCCGGATCGTTCAAACTTCATTTCGGTGACAACAATTCGCTCAACGATTCGGTTACTGTCAGTCTTGCCGATACTTTTACCGCACAGCTTGCGACTGAAGTCAAGTTGGTCCAGGGGCTGAAGTCGGTCCCAATCAGTTGGACAGCCAGCGCCTCGGCGGACGCATATGTTCTCGCGGCTATCAAGACCGACTCGGTCTTTATCGGACATGGCTGGAGCGTTTTTTCCTCCGGCCAGACGACGTCCGACTTTATTCTGTCCGATGCCTGGCTCAGCGACGACGGCCTCAATCCGGATACCGGTCTGTACTATGTCTATGTATATGCCGTTACCGGCGCTCCTGACAGCCTTCAGTCGACCAAGTTGTTGCCGGTGCCTTTGCCGCAGCAGCTTCCCGACAACATTAGTCGCGTCAATAGCAGATTGACCGGTCGTTTTGGATCGGTAGTGGTGGCGAGGCACGACACGGTTCGGGTAACTTTCCAGCCGTAGCGAATTGCCCGGTCGGCTGGCAGCTTGACAAAGCTACTGCTGCCGCCGAATCTCATACACCGCCTGAATCACCACTAACCGCCCATCAGTGAGACCGCGGAGAATGTTTTCTGCCTTTTTTGGTACATCTGCGGGGACAATTACTCCAAGACCAAGAGGTGGAGGTGAATCCGAATTGAAGGCCGAGACCATATTCTTGAAAAAAGTGACTGAACGCACAGTGACATCGTTACTGATAATTCGTACAAATCCCCGCTCCAAAAGAAGTCGGTCTGTTTGAGCAACAGTTAAGAGAAAGCTCATCGACTCTTCAGCAGCCCAGAAGACTGGATAATCGAGCGGTTTTCCGCTCCCGGAAAACACTTCGTGGAAGGCCAGCTTGCCACCCTCGCGAAGTACACGTGCCATATCGGTGAACCATCGCAGCTTGTCCTCTATGTTCATTCCGACATGCTGAGTCCAGACCATGTCGAACGAGCTATCGGCAAAGGGAATGGACAGGGCGCTTCCGTTGCGAAATGTCAGACGCTGAGTTATTCCTACACGGTGCGTGAGCATCTCTGCGGCGTCTATGTACTCTTCGGTGAGGTCCAGCCCGGTTACGTTGCAGCCAAATTCAGTGGCGAGCGTCCTCGCAGGTCCACCAATTCCGCAACCGACATCGAGTAGGCGCATGTTGGAAGTAATTCCGGCCAGAGATGCCAGGTTTAGCGTTTCTTCTCGTCCTCCGATGTGGAACTGCTCAAAAGTAGCAAGATCATCTAAAGAGAGATTTTCGGTGTCTTTGCCCGCACTTTGGAGCGCCGACAGGATTCGCTCGGACAAGTTGTTGCATCCGTAATGCCTGTTGACTTCTTCGAAATGCCTGTCCGGCTTCATAGTTCTATCTCAAATCTGCCTATGGTTCGTCTCTTGAACCAGCCAATGCTGAAGGATTGACAATCCGGAAACAGGTACGACCATCCCAATCGGGCGTAAACTTCTCCGAAGGGTCCAGCGACCAAAGCCAGCTGCCGGCGGGGGGATAGTAGGCTGAGTCTATACAGACCGTGCGGCCGTGATAGGAATTGCTAATGGGACCAATTTCAATGGAAAACGCCAAGCCGCTGTAACCGTCGGGGATACCGTCCTGCATCAGCTTGAATCCTCCAAAACCGACTGTATCGGCGCCCGATCCGGTGAGACTGAACGGGTTGACAAACGCGCCCCCATCGAACAGCGCAACGTCTATGGAGTTAGTCCCGATAGTACCGGCCCACGATGCTCCGTCGAGGGAAAAGACTCGGAATCCGTTGGTCAATCCTACTATCGACGACCCGGTGTTGTTGGTCAGTCGAATATGAAAAATGATTGGCAGACCCGTCAACACCGAGTCCGGTGCATGCAGACCTTCGATGTGGTCGATTGTCAGGTGTTCGCCTGGAGTATTATTACCGATCCCATTTGTCGCTGTGTCTTCGTCGCTACAACCCGCACAGGCTATTCCCAAACAGATGATACTTGACGCCGATAAGAGCAGCCGCCAGGCAGACCCGAGATTTACTTTTGATAGTGTCATCATGCTGATTATACAGCAAACATGTTGTCCGGACCAGCCAAAATATCCGCTAGGGGAAGATCCGGGTTTGGACATCCCAAACCCGACGTAGATTATTCACGGTGTCTGTTCTACTGAGTGGGGCGATGCCACTCTCACAACTCAGGGCGGAGCCAAGTACCGACAAAGTTGTTGGTGAGCAGGTTTTCCAGAGTGATGTGGAGCGATCGGTGCTGGTACCTGAACTCATTTCGAGCTTTGGTCGACGAAAAAGCCCAGTCGTAATCAAGCAACTTTACTAGTTCGGGATAAAACGACACTTTTCCCCGTCCGAAGAGCTTGCCAGCCAGCAATCCTGCGCGGGCGGCCATGTTGCACAATGGTCGTGGCACACGCACGAGGTGAGGCATCTGGCCCGTTATGGCCGATACTTCAAGGACAAGTTCGCGTGCGGTAATATCGTCGCCTGACAAAATGTACCGATGATTCGGCCTTCCCCGCTTGAGCGCCACCAAAATTGCCGGAGCGACATCGCGAATATCGACCAAATTCAATCGGTTCGGGAAATCCGGAAGCATCAGTCGCGCAAACAGCCGTCTCGCCTTCCGTCGATCATCATTAGTCCTCGACGGTGCAACTATGATCGATGGATTGACAATAACCAATTCTGTATCCCCATCGGATGCCTGAGCTATAAGTCTGGTCTCTGCAGCGTACTTGGTTTGTATATACGGAATACGCACGTGGTCGAGGTTGAATTTTGAGTCTTCTGTCGCACGCGACCTGCCGATTCGGTCGGTCCCGTTTTCGTCGCGCCTGACCGCTCCCACAGCAGCTACCGTCGATACATGCACGAACCGGCGCACTCCAGCCTTTTGGGCCGCCTTGAATAGCCTCAGCGCTCCCTCAGTGTTGATCTTGTGGAAGCGCTCGAACTGGTCCTTGCGAAAATTGACCCAAGCTGCCGTATGAATGACTGCCTCAATTCCGTCCACAAGGGTTGACATGTCCTCTCCAGAACCGAGATCAAGCAGCCGTTTCAGTTCATCGAGATCGTGGCAGCGG
>JBHHVC010000240.1:0-4254 GCA_046754125.1 Candidatus Zixiibacteriota bacterium | reverse complement strand
GGCCAGAACATTCTGAAATTCTGAACTCATTGAGGCTGCACCAGTGAAATGTTGATCTCACGTTGTAAATCATCGATCAGACCAAAATCTATCAAATAGTAGCGATCGGGAAGCATGCCCTCTGCCTTTTCACCCCACTCCACGACGACAACCCCGTTCCGAGAAAGGTAATCGTCCCAGCCTATTTCATACAGTTCGCCCGGATCGGACAGGCGATACAGATCAAAATGAAAAAGTGGAGTGGGACCGGGGTATTCGTTGACGATAGTAAACGACGGCGAATTCACGCTCTCTTCATCATGCCCCATCCCCACTGCCAGACCGCGCACAAAGACAGTCTTTCCCGCCCCCAGGCTACCGGTGAGAACCAGCAAATCACCACTGACAAATGATGCTGCCAACCGTTTGGCCAGAGCGAATGTCTCCTGTTCGCCATGAGAAATGACATTGAGCACCCGATTCATCAATCACCTCGGTGTCAGCACGGCTACAGGCACTACCATCTCCTGCAAAGAAATACCGCCGTGCTGAAACGAGTTTTGAAACTGACGGACCATCTCGTTGTAGTTGTTGGGATATACAAAGTAATAGTCTTCTTTGGCCAGAATATACGTCGTCGAAATCTGGAACTGCGGCAGCCGCCATTCGTTTGGCTTCTTGATCAGGATGGAATCGGCCGGATCGGATTTGAGGTTGTCACCATACTTGTAGCGAAGATTGGTCGAAGTCGAGCGTTTGCCATGGGCCATTGTCCCTCGCTGACAGAGCACCGAGCCATGATCGGACGTAATCACCACATCAAACCCTCGCGAGGCAAAAGACTTTAGTATGATAAACAGGGGAGAGTGGGCGAACCATGTTTTCATCAGCGAGCGGAAGGCCGCCTCAGTAGGCGCGATCTCTTTGAGAATCACGTTGCTCGATCGACCGTGTGCGAGAATATCCAGGAAATTGAACACCAGAGCCACCACCTGACTGTCGTAGAAGTCGGCGATTCGTTTGGCCAGAGCCTCCCCTTCAGTATTATTGTATATCTTAACATAGCGCGTGCTTTTTGGTCGGGCGCCACTACGAGCAAGGTTGTCTGCGAACAGGCGTTCCTCATTTCGGTTGAGTGATCCCTCGTCCCCTCCGGAATAGGTATCCTTGTAAACTTTGTCGATCTCGTCCGGAAACATACCCGCAAAGAGCGCGTTGCGCGCAAATGGTGTAGCTGTGGGCAGCATGGAGAAGTAGCAGTTTCGAGAAATGCTGTAGTAATCGGCCAGCAATGGTTCGATCAACATCCACTGATCGAGACGCATGCAATCCACTACAACGAAAAGTAACTTGTTCCCCTGCTTGACTCTTGGAACAACGTACTGTCCGACAACATCGGGCGAAAGGGTAGGTCTGTCCTTGTCAAAGAGCCAACCCTGGTATTGCCGCTCGATCCATTTGGTGAACTCGACATTCCACTCACGACGGGTACCTTCCAGCATCTGCAAAAGTCCGGCATCGTTGTTCTCATCCAGTTCCAGGTCCCAGGTGGCCAGTATACGTGCTGCCTCATGCCAATCGCTTGCCTCCATTGGCCCATGCAGTTTCTGATTGAAACGATTGATCTCGGTGATATAGCGCTGCATCGACGACGATGAAATAATTTTTCGCGACTCGAGCAGACGTTTGACCACAAGTAGTATCTGCGATGGCACCACTGGCTTAACCAGGTAGTCGTCAATCTTCTGGCCAATTGCTTGTTCCATAAGCGACTCTTCTTCGCTCTTCGTAACCATCACTACCGGCAAGTGCGGGCGCACTTCCTTGATTTCCTCGAGAGTGGTCAGTCCGTCTTTGCCCGGCATCATTTCGTCGAGCAGTACAAGATCGAAGTTTTGCTCCTGTGCAAGCGCGATTCCATCATCACCAGACATCGCCTCGACCACTTCAATTCCTCTCTTTTTGAGAAAGAGGATATGTGATTTTAGTGAGTCGATTTCATCATCAACCCAGAGTATTCTTGTCTTGACTGCCTGGTCAGCCATTTGTCTGCAACTCCGTTTCTTCTTTGGGAAGTCTTATCTCGAAGCAAGTCTGGCCTGCACGTGACGACTTCAAAGCAATTCTGCCGCCGTGGTATTCTTCGACTATCCTCTTGACCAACGTGAGCCCAAGTCCCCAGCCCCTCTTTTTTGTAGTGAACCCGGCCCGAAATATCTTTCTGCCTGCGGCGGAAGTGATGCCGGAGCCATTGTCGGTAATCAGGATTAGCGCTTCCTTACTCCGTGGGACAAGTTCAGTTTCTATTTTGATACGTCCCTCTTTTGCGTCAATGGCCTGAAGAGCGTTCTTTATCATATTCTCCAGTGCCCAACCAAAAAGTTCAGCATTGAGTGCCACTCTGCCGGGTTGGCCGCCATCAAATGTAATCTGAATGCCTTCGCCCTGAAAGGGTAAACGTCGACGGTAGTAATCGACCGCATCCTGAACCAGTTCGTCCAAATCGCAGGGTTTCAATTCGGGCACCGAACCTATCTGACCAAACCGGTTAGCCACCTTTTGCAGGCGGTCGACATCAACTTCCATGTCACTCAAGGTGTTGTTGAGAGACTCTCGATCAGACGTATTCAATTGTTCCAGCCAGTCCTCCCCCCGAAGAACCTCCAGCCATCCCAGCAGGGATGAAATCGGCGTGCCGAGCTGGTGGGCTGTTTCTTTCGCCATACCTATCCATATGTGTCTCTCTTCACTGCGCCTGATATTCTGGAAGCCGATAATACCCACTATCATAAAGGCCAGTACGATTCCGATTTCTATGAACGGCATCATCCTGAGCTGCCCAATGATGGCCGGGTTGCCATAGCGGAAGTAGTTCAAGTGCCCCTCGCCAAGGTGCAGGGAGAACTCACCATTTTCACGGAACATTTTCTCGGCCACAGATTTCATCTTTGCTAGTGCCAGGGACGATGTGTCACTGGGATCGGCCGACGGGATGTTGCGCCAGTGGATCGGTTCGCGGTCGCTGTCGAGCACAATGATTGGAAAAGTAGCCTTGACGATTATCTCATCAAATATGAACTGCAATTCGCTGCCCGATGTAGGCGAATTGGCCGCCATCTGCCAGATCCGCACGTATTTCTCCACCTGCAAGCGCGTGTCTGCTTTGAGCTTTTCAATAACACTAAACGTGTACCAGATAAAGACGGCAGAGATAAGCGCCACCCCACCAAGAAGAAACACCTTCAAAAAGGTTGATTTCCCGATATAGAGCGAGTCGAGTTTCCGCGAGATATGAGTTCGACGGGGCATCAGCCTATTCTGTCCAGCCCGCCCATATACGGTCTCAGTGCCTCGGGAATAGTCACTGTTCCATCGTCGTTCTGACAATTCTCAAGAATTGTGGGGACCAGCCGAGCCAGAGCCACTCCAGAGCCGTTGAGCGTGTGTGGGAAACGGACCTTCTTGTCGCTATTTCGAAAGCGGCAGTTCATTCTCCTTGCCTGAAAGTCCTCGAAGTTCGACACTGACGAAATCTCCAGCCATCGCCCGACACCGGCCGCCCAGATTTCCAAGTCATAACACTTGGCGGCCGCAAACGATAAATCTCCTGTGGCCAGCGAAACTACACGATATGGCAGGTTCAAACCCCGGAGTATTTTCTCGGCCTGAGCGGTGAGCGATTCCAGCTCATCGTACGAGTTGTCGGGATGAACGATTTTCACCATTTCGACTTTGTTAAACTGGTGTACCCGGATCATCCCCCGCGTGTCCTTTCCGGCTGCGCCCGACTCACGTCGAAAACAGGGGGAGTAGCCGACCATGCGAATCGGCAAATCCTGATACGACAATATCTGCTGCCGATAGATATTGGTCAAAGGGACCTCGGCAGTAGGGATCAAGTACATATTGTCAGGCGAGGTTCTGTACATATCGTCACCCAGCTTAGGCAACTGGCCGGTGCCGAACATTGTTTCGGCAGTCACTATAAACGGAGGGCAGTGCTCGGTAAAACCGTCGCCTGTGTGAATGTCGAGCATGTAGTTTATCAGTGCTCGCTCAAGACGAGCACCAGCCCCCTTGAGCATGTAGAAGCCAGACCCGGAAACTCTGGTCGCTGCCTGCATATCCAAAAGGCCCAATTCTTCCCCGATTTCCCAGTGAGGCTTGACCTTAAACTTCTTTTCAGGGATATCGCCCCATTGACGAACCGGAACGTTGGCGCTTTCGTCTTTACCAACCGGCGCGGATTCGTGCGGAATGTTGGGCAGCCATGAC
>JBHHVC010000239.1:0-4254 GCA_046754125.1 Candidatus Zixiibacteriota bacterium | reverse complement strand
GCAGTTGGGATAACCTCCCCCGTTTTTTGGGGAGCGATGATGGCCTTCCTGTCTATAATTCCGTTGATTGGCGCGTTTGCAGTCTATGTGCCGGCAGGTATTATTCTGATGATCGGCGGCTCGTATCTCAAAGGGCTGCTCGTGATTGCTATCGGTACTCTGGTAATAAGCCAGGTTGACAACGTGGTAAGGCCACTTATCATTGCCGGCAGGACATGCCTGCATCCGTTGCTGCTGTTTCTGGCTATCCTCGGGGGAATAGCAATGTTTGGCCTGCTGGGAATTGTTGTGGGGCCGGTGATCGCGGCGTTGTTTGTGACTTTGATAGAGATATTCGAAATCAGGCTCCACCCTGGACTACAGACAGATGCCGTTGCCGAGACGGACAACGAGCAATAGCTGCACCAACTCTTTTGGCTTTACAAACATAGACAGACAGACTTTCTTTGGACCACCATATCGGTCTGGCAACAAAAGGAGAACACCATGTCCCATGCGACTATCCGACGAATTATCGTGTGTATGGTCGGTACACTCATTTGTGCGGGCAGTTTGTCCGCGGGTTTGCATCCGTCATATTCACGTTCCGCCAGCGTAGACACTGTGTCGTTTTATGCTGACGGTCAGTACGATCGCGCTGTGCCTACTCCGGAGGAGTTCTTTGGGCACCCTGTCGGCGAGTGGCCAATCCACTACGAGCAACTGGTTCGATACATTACGGCGCTTGCGGATATTTCGGAACGAGTAGTCTTTGAGACGCACGGAACAACACATGAAGGCAGGGACCTGTTCAACGTCTTCATTTCTCTACCGAAAAACCTGCGAGATCGCGACAACATCCGCGCTCGGCTCGATCGTCTGGCCGACCCCGCTCAGGTTGCCGATCTGCGTGAACGCGACGCTATCATGAGCGAACCCGCTCCTCTTGTGGCTACTGCCTGGCTCGGGTATAGTATTCACGGCGACGAGGTTTCAGGTGTCGACGCTGCTGCTCAATTGATGTATCATCTGGCTGCCGGACAGGACTCGGCGACCGTTCATCTGCTGGAGAACCTGCTGATTATCATCGATCCGACCCAGAATCCCGATGGGCGCGAGCGGTATCTTGCCATGCTCGACTCCTACCGTAGCCACGTACCTAACTATGATCGTCATTCGCAGCAGCATAGCGGAGTTTGGCCGTGGGGACGAGGCAACCACTATTTGTTTGATCTCAATCGCGATTGGATACTTCTTACTCAGCCGGAAACACAGGGCAGGGTGGCAACAATATTGAAATGGCATCCGATGCTGGTAGTCGATGCGCACGAGATGGGATCGAACGCCACCTATCTGTTCACACCGCCACGTGAACCGGTCAACTACAACACTCCCGAAAACGTTCGTCGGTGGTGGAAGACATTCAGTGAAGATCAGGCAAGCGCCTTCGACAAACGACGCTGGCCATACTATATTGGCGAATGGCACGAGCAGTGGTATCCCGGCTACGGATCGGCCTGGCCGACCTTTTTGGGATCGATCGGTATTCTATACGAACAGGCAGGCGTCGACGGCAACGTGGTCAGGCAGCAGGATGACTATCTTCTGACCTACCACGAATCAGTCAATCATCAGTTTACTTCTTCGCTGACCAACCTGTTCACTGCAGCCAACAACCGTGAACAACTGCTCAAAGACTGGCACCAAGCGCGCATCGACATCGTTGAACACGGGCGCAAAAGCGGCCTCAAGTTCTTGATCGAACCGGGGAACGACCCGCTAAAACTGCAACGATTCATCACTCGATTGATTGATCAGGATATCAAGGTGGAATCGGCGACGAAGTCGTTTACAGCCCCTGGCGTGGACAAGTATGGCAAAGAAGTTACGTCACACAAGTATCCCGTCGGAACCTATATCATTAACACGGCCCAGGCATCGGGCGCACTGGCCAAGGCGATACTTGACTTCGATCCACGACTTAGGTTTGAGTTCCTCAAAGAGGAACGGCGAGAGCTCGAAAAACACAACGAAACTCGCATGTACGAAATTTCCAGTTGGTCGGTTCCGTTGGCATATGACGTCAACGCCTACACTACCACTGCAAGGCTTTCTGTTGAAACCAGGATTATTACAGATATGCCAACCGACCCGGGCAAACTGGAAAACAGCTCTGCCCAATACGGGTTTGTCATCGGCTATGAGGGCGAGAGGACATATCGTGTGCTTAATCGCCTGTTCGCCGAGGAACTGACGATTTACGGGTCGGAAAAACCGTTCACACTGGAAGGGCGCTCCTATGGCGCCGGGTCGGTGGCGGTTCGTCGTCGCGGAAATCCGTCCAATCTGGTGGACATACTTGAGGATGTTGCCTCGGAATATGGCGCCAGAATCATCGGCGTGAACAGTGGCTTCTCCAGCGACGGTTCACTCCTGGGTGCGCCGACTTTCAGGCTTCTCCAGCAACCGAGAGTGGCTTTGCTAACCGGGGAGCCGCTCAATTATAATTCATTCGGGTCACTCTGGTTTACTATCGATCGAGAGTTGGAAATTCCGCATTCCCTGATACGTTTACAAAGCATGCAATGGACCGACCTGTCGGCCTACAACGTGCTCATCGTACCGTCGGCCTGGGGTGGAGGGCTCAAGCAGGCGCTGAGTAAGGGCGGTAAGAAGAAACTAGACAATTGGGTATCTGCCGGCGGCACATTGATACTATGCGGCAGCGCGGCAGAATGGGCAGCCGACAGTAGCATCGCGCTTTCGCAGGTACGCTTGAAACGCCAGACTCTCGATAAGCTTTCCGAGTATGACACCGGCGTACAACGTGAGCGCCAGGCGGAGGCCCCGGAAGTCGACACTATGGCCTTGTACCATCCGGAGCGGGTGAAAGAAACTGACGAAAAAAAGGAAAAGCAGTCGTCGCCTTCGAAGGAAGAACTAAAGGATCACGACGAATGGCAACGGAAGTTCCATCCGCGTGGCAGCATACTGCGAGCCGATATCGATACTGAACACTGGCTGGCCTTCGGCATGGACAAGCAGGTACCGGTCATGGTGTATACGTCATACGCTTTCCTGGCCAACAAGCCTGTTAAGACAGTGGCGCGATTTGCGGACAAGAACTCGCTGCGCGTGTCCGGGCTGCTCTGGCCGGAGGCTCGGGAGCGATGGGCCAACACAGCATGGGCGACGCGCGAATCAAAGGGTAAGGGACAGATCATAATGTTCGCTAACGACCCCAATCTGCGCGCCTATTTCTACGGAACTCGCAAGATGTTTGTCAACGCCGTGCTCTATGGGCCGGGAATGGGCAGTAGGTTCGACGGCCCGTATTGACTATTGGCGGTTGAATAAGAATCGCACGATCATGGGAGTGCGGCCGGACGCACCATGATACAATCGAACTCAATCACGCGCTCGGTCTCGTCCCGACTGACTGGAAAGAGACCGGATAGTTCGAAACCTGCCGATTCGTAAACAGAAAGCGAGTCGACCATGCTGGGCATTTGCTCATAGATATTGACGACAGAGACTTCCGATTGCAAACCGACTATGTTGGTGAGTTCAGCGCCGACCCCTGCAAACACCTCGAGGTCGTACCCCTGAGTGTCCATCTTCAGGAAGTAGCGCGGATCGGTGATCTTCGAAGCTATTTCAGGCAGGATCGAGGCGAGTGGCTTGACCGACACCGTTTCCTCTCGAACAACGCCGCCGGACGAGCCAAACTGATCGCGGGCATACTGGTTGGGTGCCAGAAACGAACTGAACACCCGGCTCTCAGTGACGTTGATTCTTGCCGTAGTCTCGGATCGCCCCAAAGCTGTGTGAATTGACTGCCATTTTGGGTCGTTGGCAATAAAGGCGTTGAGTTCTGCATATACTTCCGCTACCGGCTCGAATGAAATGATATGCCCGGCATATCCTAATTGGCGAAGTTTGTTGCCATACTGTCCCGAATTGGCGCCGACATCGAGAACACAGTTGACACAATATCGGCGCAACACGCTGCTCAACGCCTGGTCAACGCGAAAGGGGTGGATCTGTTCCTGTCCCTCGAACTTTGATGATGCTCGTTTGCGTAGAAGGATATCCGGCTCAAGACGAATCGCTTCGTAGCCGGCAAGTCGCAGACAAGCCTGAACAAGCTTTTTGGTATACTTCATATAATCTCATCTATCGGCCAATATCTCATTTTGGTCCAGATAGGCGAGAAAAGCAAATAAAGAATTGGCGAACGGCTCTTGCATTTTCCCGACAGGCGGAACACCAACG
>JBHHVC010000238.1:0-4263 GCA_046754125.1 Candidatus Zixiibacteriota bacterium | reverse complement strand
GTCGCACAGAGCAAAGCCTGATCATACGGTTCGCTCGTCCCGATCGTATTCGATCGCACGCCAGTCTGCTGACTGAGATGCATTCACGTCTTGACACTGCAAGAGCTGTCACTATCCCCCGCCCTGTTCTTGATTTGTCAGAACAAGGCTTGCTTGTGATGGAACATATGCCCGGCCGCACTGCGTCGGAAGAGATCAGAAAAGAAAGAACAGTTGATCTACTGGAGCGGCTAGCCAAGATCCTTGCTGTGCTGCATACCATGTCGGCCGAGGGACTGCCGGAGCTTCGAAGGAAAGACTTTTTGTCCAGAGCAAAACGGATGTGTCAACAACTGCGTACGGCTGGCGGCGACAATGCCGAAATGGCTGAAACGGTGCTGCTCAAATTGTTTGCGCTGGCTGACCAATTGAGTGACGGGCCGACCGGAATGGTCCATGGCGACTATCACGCCGGGCAGGTTTTGATCCACGAGGGACAGTGTTGTCTTCTTGACTTTGATCGCACGCATTTCGGCGACACGATTGCTGATATCGGATCGTTTTTGGCTCAGCTTGAACTCCTGCACTGCAGAGGCAAGCTAGACGATACTGCATCGATACGACAACCATTCCTGACCGGGTACGAGCAGAAGCGAGGGCACAGCGTGAATCGGAGTAATCTCTCGTTCTGGGTATGCTGGCATCTGATCGAGTTGGCGCTGAGAGAATATCGTCGGCTCAAGCCGACCTGGCCGGATCGAGTCCGAAGCATTCTGCAACGGACTGACATGATCCTGGAACGGGCTAAGGGGGACTGGTTGTGAACGGATTCCCATCAGCAGCTAGTGAGCACGCAAGGGGGCTGTCGGACAGCCAACTTCCCGGACTGGACAGGTTGCTCGATACGAAGTTTGTTGCATCCATAGTGTCCACGGAAATGCCGGAGGTATATCCGAATGCAACCGATTGCCGTATCGCATACATCAGGTACAAGCCGGGCACCAGTTGTGTCATTGCCTACCTGCTTTGTGCCGACGGGCGTGAGAAGAAGGACTCAGCGACTCATATTCTCTACGGCAAATGCTACGATCGCGATGATTTTGCACTGGCCGCCGAGAAAGCAAATGCTTCGGCTGCTATGAACATTGGCTCGCCTCATGCCATCGTCCTGTCAGGGGCGCAAGCCGTACTCTTTCCTTACATGGCTGATCCAAAACTGGATTCGATAGAAACTATTCTGGACCATCGAAAGATGCGCCGTATCTTGTACCGATGGGTCGATTGTTGGTCGCCGGACCGGTATCGCATTTCGCACAAGGCAATGGAGATAGTCCCGGTCCGCTATAAACCGGAGAAGCGGGCTGTATTTCGACTGACATCGCGTATTACCGATCGCAGTAACAACCAGTGCAAAGCATCGTCGGTGTACATCAGGCATTATCGAGACGATCGAGGCCGGGCGCTCTTCGAGTTGATGGATTCGCTTCATAGAGCTGTGCCGCAGGGAGATTCCCTTTGCGTCCCGAGGCCGTACGCGTATATTACTGATAAGCGAATTCTGTTGATCGAAGGGTTACAAGATCGTCCGATGACGGAGGCGCTTGACGGAGATAGAAGGAGTATGGCTCTCAGCCGGGCCGCAACGGCACTGGCTCACCTGCATTCGTTAGACATCGCACGGTTGCCCGAACGGAGCTCAGGGGTCATCCTCAAGGATGCCAATGCCACGGCAAGTATGCTCCGCGCTGTGCTGCCGGCTTCAAATGCAAAGGTCAGTAGAGTGGTTGGCAGCTTTCAGTCGCTTGAGGAAGCAGACCTTGGCGCAGACAAAGGATTTGTGCACGGTGATTATTTCCACGGCCAGATACTTATGCAGGATAGGTCCACAGCAATCATCGACTTTGATCGCTCCTATCGGGGAGAGACGTTGGCCGATCTAGGCAATTTCTGTGCTCACTTGATATACCGCGTTGTGTTGTCCGAGGCGGGTAGCCGTACAATTGATCGTGACGTTGAACAGTTTGTGCTTGCCTACGAAAAAGAATGTGGCCTGCCTGTCTCACGCGAGAGACTTGCGCACTGGATTACGTTTAGCCTGCACATGCTGGCCATTGCGCCCTTTAGAGCACTTTTGCCCGACTGGAAAAGCAAGGTGGATCGAGTCATTCGGGCTTGTGAGGAGTCAATTCCTTGAACAGACCGTTGACACACGATGTCTTCTTCCGTGCGACCGACTCGAAGCATATGCTGCCGCGATTGGAAGAACTTCTTCAGAAGCAACTCGGTACTGAGGTCAGAATCGAGTCGCTGGATATTCCGCGAGTTGTCCCGGGCCGCAAGGCACTGATGATTCAGTACGTTATGCAACTGCACGGTGAAAGCTTATTGAACAATCCCTTAACCTGTTGTGGAACGATTCCATACGTTGGTAAAGCCAACAAGAAAGCGTCCGCTGGTGAGGACAGGATTGGATATCTAAGAGATTTGAACCTCACTGTCCCGCTTTTTCCCTTCGACCCCGCTATAGAGATACTACAGGGCCTGGCAAACAAAGACCGCGCCGGGAAAATCATTACCGACTGCCTGACCCGATCCGGTATCGAGCACTCGGAACTGTGCATCAGCAATATTGAGCTTCTCGCATATCGCCAGGGAAAGCGTTGCGTATTGCGCTATCATCTCTCACCTGCTCAGGCCAAACTAGGGTCGTCTCAAGTGTCGCAAATTGTCTTGCGAGCAGTTCGGCAATCACGCCTCAAGCCCATTTTGGATGGGATCACTCTACTGCAGGAACACGGATTTACCTCCCACGCCGACGATCAGATTACGATTCCCCATGTCTTCGCCGCTGATAGCGACGAAGGATTCTATATTATGGAATCGATCAGGGGACAAAGTTTGTACAACTTAAAAGAAGACGAACAATTCGAGGCTGGCTGCCGGATGGCGGGTTTGGTTCTCAGGAAGCTGCACAGCATTTCTGCGGTTTCATCGACTGTCCATTCGGCCGAAGGGGAACTTGCGCAGTTGCAGTGGAAGGTAGCTCTAGTTTGTGGACTATTTCCTGATCTGTCTTCAAGGTTCGAACAGGCCTTTCACTCGGTTCAGGCAAAGCAGGCAGCCAAAATGGCCGGGTTCGATCAGGTGACCATTCATGGGGACTTTTACGACAAGCAGGTTATTTATGCCCCACGTCGTACCACTCTGCTTGACCTGGACAGCCTCTCGGCAGGCGACCCGGCAATGGATTTCGGTAATTTCATGGCACACATAGAATTAAGAGAACTACAATATGCACGGTTAGATGCCGATATAGTAGATAGTGGGCGGCTGGCGTTCGGTGCGGCCTACGGAGAGATCGGCAGCGGATTTGAGGGTCGAGCAACCTGGTGGAAGGCAGTCACACTTTTGCGGCTTGCCGCATTATACGTGTTGCGTCCCCGCTGGCGACACCTTGCATCGCCTCTGCTCGACCAATGCAATGTGGTTTTGAAATCTTCAACCTTTCGGTGTGTGGGGTAGTAATGCGTATTTCACTGTTTCAACATGATTCACTTACGTCGACCAGTATGCGACTCGTATGGATGGCCTTCTTTGCAGTAATAACATTGGTGCTGGCAGGTTTTTGCACGACCCAGGCAGGTGTTCCTGAGTATATGAAGGCTAATCTGGAGATTAACCAGGCGTTTGAAATCAAAGGTCATTGGAGTGAACACGGCTACTTTGTGGCTACAGATATTGAAGCCTTGCCGCGCCCACGCAAGCCGAAATTACGCGGCAGGATTCTGAAGATAGATGACACCGCTCACACTGTGACTGTCTTTGGACGCACCATCCATGTTAGCTCCAAAACACGATTCATCAACGATGGCGGAAAAGAAACTGTCTTCGACGATCTCAAGGTTGGAAAGCAGATCGAGGTAAGTTGCAAGGTTGACTCAGCGGGAACCTGGTATGCTCGGCATATCAAAGCGCGTGGCGTCAAAGCGAGCTTGAAAATAAAGGGCACTCTGACTCGAATCGCCGTCGATGGAACGCCCCCTGACACTGTCGAGATCGACGGGCTTCTCATCCTGCTTGAGAAGCTTACCGACTTGAAAGCGCCGGAAAGTCACGGCTACCTCATGCAGGACGACTTATTTGGCGATCTTGCCAACAAGACTCCGGCAGGTATGAATCGCGGATTTCAGTTGAACCAACGGTTTCTTATTTCGGGCCAATACCGGCAGAGCTTTCGCAGCCAGTCGGAGTTCGATCTGTCCAATCAAGTCAAAGCGGACCAGG
>JBHHVC010000237.1:0-4305 GCA_046754125.1 Candidatus Zixiibacteriota bacterium | reverse complement strand
GATTGTGCTCAAGGCGGCCGGAAGAATGCTGCTGTCGATTGACAATTCCGAACGGGCTGCTCAGGGAGCCGGCAAGTGCTAGGTTTGCTTCAGTCCAAAGTGCTTATCGCGGTCGGCGCGTTTCTGCCCTACCTGACTATTGCCAGTAGCGGAGGACATGGCGAGGAACATAGCGGCCCCCCGCATCTGCCTAGTTTAGTGGGGCTTTTGACCGGTTCGCACGGACCGGCCTATGACTGGATCAATATCATCTATGCCTTTCTAACCGCTGCGTTCATGTGTGTGGTCTCTATGCGCGTCTATGCGAAGCGGCAGATGATCCCCGGCAAGGGACAAAACGTGCTCGAAATGCTGGTTGAGTCGATGTATAATTTCTTCTACTCGATCCTGGGCAAGGACGCAAGAAAATATACGCCATTTCTTGGGACGATATTCTTCTACATTCTCATTAACAACCTATTCGGAATTGTCCCGCTCGGTCATTCGCCATCGACCACCGTCAACGTAACCGCCTCGCTTTCGATACTAGTGTTCCTCTATGCGCAGTACACCGGAGTGCAACGGTTGGGCATTGTCGGTTATATGGACCATCTGGCCGGGCAGCCACGTAACATAATCTCATGGTGCCTCGTCCCTCTTATGCTGCCAATGCACATCATTGGTGAACTGGCCAAGCCGTTCTCGCTGGCCTTACGTTTGTTTGGAAACATTACCGGCGAGGATGTATTGATCGCTGCTTTTGTCGGTCTTGGGCTAACCGCTCTTTGGGCGATGGGTGTACCCTCGCCGGTGGGATTGCCATTGCAGTTGCCATTCTATTTCCTCGGCATCCTGCTTTCGACAATTCAGGCACTGGTATTCACTTTGCTATCGACCATTTACATACTGATGATGTTGCCACACGAGGAACACCACTAGGAAATCCTAAAGAACATTTATGGCACAAGATGGCAGTTGAAATAATGAGAATAACAGGACAAGAGATACTACAGAGGTAGACGGAAGAGGAGTTTGAAAATGGATTATCAATCAATGTTGGCATGGGCTTTGCCGATGGGTGTTGGTTTGGCCGCAGTCGGTTCCGGCTTGGGCTTGGGACGGGCAGTCGGGTCGGCTATGGAAGCGATCGGTCGCCAACCGGAAGCTGCCGGTAAGATTCAGGTAGCCATGATTATTGGCGCAGCGCTGATCGAAGCGTTGACCATTTATGCCCTGGTGGTGTTCTTTATGCTTTCCGGAAAAATTGGAAGCTGAGCTCTCTGAACCCGGAAACGCAGTCCCCGCACGCGCCTTTGTGCACAGGCGGAGCAAACTGAAAGAGCATCCATGTTAGAAGCAATTGGATTTGAATGGGCACAACTGCTGACCCACACGGTCGGCTTTCTGATAGCTCTCTGGCTACTGAAAAAGTACGCCTGGGGGCCATTGCTTGCGCTTATGGACGAACGCCGCGAAAAGATCGCGGGCGAGTTCGGCGAAATCGATAAGCAAAAGCAGGAGGCCGCTGATCTGACCGCCGAGTACGAATCAAAACTGCGCGAGATCGATAACGAACGACGAGTGAAACTGGCCCAGGCAGTTAGTGAAGGCAAGAAGATTGCCGAGGAGATCAAGTCGACCGCACACCAGAATGCTCGGGATATCAGCGCCAAGGCACGAGCCGATCTGGAGCGAGACGTTGCCAAGGCCAAGGTTCAACTCAAAGACGAGATGATTGCTATCACTATGTCTGCGGCTGAGAAAATCATAAATGAAAAACTCGATGATGCCAAACATCGCGAACTCATTGGTAGTTTCGTCGATGGAGCACAGAAGGCGTAGTCACTGATGTTAGCGCAAGAAGTCGCCAAGAAGTACTCGCAAGCATTGTTCGACTCAGCTAATGGCAAAGGGTTGGTCGATCCTGCCTACGATCAACTCGCTTCGTTGAAAGAGCTGGTCGCGCAAGACAAAACGCTGCTGAACTTCCTGCAGGCACCCGAGGTGTCGGACGAAAACAAAAAGGCGCTCATCCGCGATGTCTTCGGCCCTCGAATGGAACGACTGTTTGTCGAGTTTTTGCTGGTGCTCATCGAGAAACGCCGGATCAATTTCTTGCCGGGCATTATCGATGAGTTTCGAATACTCGTAGAGCAGGCAAAGGGGATTGCGCGTGCTTATGTTACCAGCGCTGTACCTCTCGATGACAAACAGCGTAGCGATCTAGTGGCCGGGTTAGCCGTCAGGACCGGCCTGACAATTGAGTTAGAAGAGAAAGTTGATCCGTCCATATTGGGCGGCATGATAGTTGTCGTGAATAATGAAATCATAGATGGCTCGGTTCGTCATGGCCTGAGCGTGATTGAAGAGCGACTGTCGCGGGTGAGGGTGCATTGAACGCGAGTTATGCTATGGCAATAGCAACTCTTATTCTGCGCGTTGACGTTGGCATAGAATGGATTCTGGTGTGAATGAATATAAAGCGGGCTGTGCCTGCATGAAGCAGGCGATGCCTGTGGGAGATTTATGATGGGTTTGAACCCGGAAGAAGTGTCGTCGGTAATAAAGCAAGAGCTTGAGAAGTACGAAACCAAACTCGAGACGGAGTCGGTCGGTACCGTCCTTCAGGTCGGTGATGGCATCGCCCGCATCTGGGGTCTTGAAGACGTACAGATGTCCGAACTAATCCAGTTTCCCGGTGACGTATATGGCATGGTGCTCAACCTCGAAGCAGACAACGTCGGTGCGGCCCTGTTTGGTTCCGACACCGACATAAAAGAAGGCGACACCGTCCGCCGCACAGGCAAAGTCGCCCAGGTGCCGGTAGGCGAGGCACTGATAGGGCGAGTGGTCAATCCGCTGGGCCAGCCGCTCGACGGCAAGGGTCCGATAGTCACCGACAAATCGCGGATCATTGAGGGCCGTGCACCCGGTGTGGTCGAGCGTCAGCCGGTAAAGGAACCCCTGCAAACAGGACTAAAGGCTATCGATTCGATGATTCCAATCGGTCGTGGGCAGCGCGAACTGATAATCGGCGACCGCCAGACCGGTAAGACGGCCTTGGCAATCGATACCATCATCAATCAGAAAGATACCGACGTCATCTGCATATACGTTGTTATCGGGCAGAAGGCTTCGACGGTCGCTCAAGTTGTGGAAATACTGCGCAATGCGGGCGCAATGGAATACACTATAGTCGTAACAGCCTCGGCCACCGATCCGGCCCCCTTGCAGTATATCGCCCCCTACGCAGGATGCGCGATGGGCGAGGAGTTTACCTACAACGGTAAGCACGTTCTTTGCATCTACGACGACCTTTCCAAGCAGGCCGCAGCCTATCGTCAGTTGTCGTTGTTGCTGCGTCGCCCGCCTGGTCGTGAAGCATATCCGGGCGATATCTTCTACTGCCACTCTCGTTTGCTCGAACGCGCAGCCAAACTCTCAGATGAGTTAGGCGGCGGGTCGCTGACCGCATTGCCGATTATCGAAACGCAGGCAGGCGACGTGTCGGCATATATTCCAACTAACGTAATTTCTATTACCGACGGGCAGATATTCCTGGAGTCGGAACTGTTCTTTGCCGGTGTACGCCCTGCAATCAACGTCGGTATTTCCGTCTCACGTGTAGGCGGTAACGCCCAGACCAAAATGATGAAGCAGGTGGCCGGGTCGCTCAAACTCGATCTGGCCCAGTACCGCGAGCTTGAGGCGTTCACACAGTTTGGATCCGACCTTGACGAGGCGACGCAAAAGCAACTTAATCGTGGTCAAAAAATGGTCGAACTGCTCAAGCAGGGGCAATATGTACCTATGTCGGTTGAGCGCGAAGTGATGATCCTCTGGGTGGGAGCACGGGGTTTGCTCGACGACGTGCCCACCGATGCTATTGACCGTTTCGAGTCGGAGTTCATTGCTTTTTGTGAAAAGAACTATCCTGACATTGAGCATACGCTTGCTCAGGAGAATAAGGTGTCCGATGATACCGAGGCAAAACTGAAGACCGCAACCGAAGCGTTCAAGGTGCAGTTTAAGGCGTAGCTGGATTAGCGTTTTCGATATGATAGTATTGCACGGTGACGAGATTGGCTCTGTCACAACGATAGCAGTCTGGAGGGCCAAGCTATGAAAAAGGTACTCAGTGCTTTAATGGTCTCGGCGATTCTTGCAGCGACCAGTGCCAATGCGTTCGACAATACTCGTCGGGGCTTCATGCTCGATCTGGGCATTGGAGCGGGCGTGACATCGTTTACACAGAAAATAGAGGCAGGTGGCCAATCCGTGACCGGTGACCGCGAGACAGGCCTGTCTGTGTTGACTAATTTCCGT
>JBHHVC010000236.1:0-4345 GCA_046754125.1 Candidatus Zixiibacteriota bacterium | reverse complement strand
TGGTGAAAATGTAGTTGTCTCTGTCGCCGTCCAGATGACGGCCGGTACTCTTTTGTTATGGTGCTGGCTCCGATGTTCGAGCATCTTTCGGATTTCTCCCCCAATCAGGCGACAGTTTTGTCTATCCTCTACTTGAGCATATTCGGGACAGTGGTCACATTTATAGGATACTACTGGCTGCTGTCACACATGCGAGCGGTTGTTGTCTCGCTGATCGCCTTTATCACTCCGATAGTTGCTATTTTCATAGGCGTCACCTTTCTTTCGGAGAGCCTGACACCGCTCACGATCGTGGGCACAGGAGTAATTCTCATTGCCGTTCTGCTGGTGGTTAGAGACAGAAGCACCTGACAGACTCCTCCACCACAATTGTTAAAAGCTGCTACAACAACAAGATACGGCGTGTATTTACAGCCCTTCAAAGGTGAGTAATCTGTCCCGATCGCTTGCCCTGAGGCAGACTATGGCGTATATTATGTGTGAATAAACGCTGCTCGCCTGCGTATAACATATTGTAAGGTCTGGCCTCACCGGAAATACGGGAGACGGGCTGTAGGCTGACCAATAACCACCAGTGACTTACAGGGAGTGGTCTTACGATGACAGCAGGATAGCTGTCGCTGAAAGGGAAACGCCTCAGGCAGAAAGGAGCCGCCGATGGACCGCGCCAATGACGGCACCGGCAAAAGGAAACGTGCCAAATATATTCTCAATGTTGATCGGATTTCTCAACTTAGCACTGAGGAAAAGCAGAGACTAGCGCAGGTCACAAAGAAGTACGCATTTCGTGCCACCGATTACTATCTCAGTCTGATCAACTGGGACGATCCGAAAGACCCCATTCGCCGCCTGGTCATACCAAACGAAGGCGAGTTGCGCCAGTGGGGAATGCTTGATGCCTCCAACGAGAAACGAATCACGGTGAGACAGGGCGTACAGCACAAATATGCCAGCACTGTCCTGCTACTGGTGAACGAGGTTTGCGGAGCGTTTTGTCGCTATTGTTTCCGCAAGCGGCTGTTTATGAACGGCAACGACGAAGTCACCTATGACGTAGAACAGGGAATTGACTACATTCGTGAGCATCCGGAAGTAAACAACGTGCTGCTGACCGGGGGAGACCCCATGATATTGCAGACAGACAAGCTCGAAATGATCCTCAGAAGACTCCGTGAGATCAAGCATGTCCGGATCATCAGGATTGGCTCCAAGATGCCGGCATTCAATCCCTATCGCTTCTTGAACGATGACAAGCTCATGGAGCTATTTGAAAAATACTCGCTTGCAGACCGGCGGATTTATCTTATGTGTCACTTTGACCACCCGCGCGAATTGACGGCGCAATCGCGGGAAGCGATCGATCGCTTAATGCGGGCCGGTGTCGTCTGTATCAACCAGAACCCGATTATTCGCGGGATTTCCGACTCCCCTGATGTCATGGCCGAACTCTGGAACGAGTTGTCGTATATGGGCGTCTCGCAGTATTATGTCTTTCAGGGACGACCTACCGCAGGTAACGAACCGTACGAGGTGCCGATTGCGGAGGCATACTTCAAGATCGAGCAGGCCAAGAAAAAATGTTCGGGGCTTGCCAAGCGAATCAAGTATGCCATGTCGCACGAATCCGGCAAGATCGAGATACTCAGTGTGGACAGGCGGTATATCTATTTGAAATACCACCGTGCCCAGCATGCGCGCGACGAACAACGCCTGTTGGTCTGTCACCGTGATGACAGCGCTTATTGGCTGGACCAGTTGCGCCCGGTCTCCGGCTACGCCAACGACTACTACCAGTCAGGGCTGCAACAGACGGCCATCAGCTAGCCACGTACGTTCTCTGGTGGCATCATGCTGTAGCCGAAAGCTCGGAGAGTCTTCCTGCAAAGACTCTGATATGCCCGGTTTGACCAGACGGATCGCATAGGCTATACTTTCCCATAATGGATCGTAGGAATCACGTCGCCGGTGCAGCTATTTTGTTTACGCTGGCGCTGTTCGGGTTTGCGTCATTCTATCCGCTTGAGTCGATGTGGGGATTCAACCACCTGCATTTCCTTCCTGCCGGATGGTCGTACGCCTATTGGATAGTTGCTGCGGTCATTGTCTGGACGCTCTATCTCCCTTTCCCTGAGACCCGTGCCGAGCAGATATTTGCTGGAGTCGATCGCTGGCTGTTCGGGCCTCGTATGTGGCCTCGGCTGCTGGTTGCAGGCGTTGCCATGACAGTATTCTATGTTTTTCGAGTCCAGACGCATTTGCTTGGGGATGGATATACATGGCTGGCTGTCTTCGGGCAAGGGGAGGCGTACATACATAAATGGGCTGAACCCGGTTACATTGCGCTGCTCAGAGTCATTCAGAGGTCATTGGGCGGATACACTCGCGAGACTGCACTTCACGCGTTTCAGATCATGTCAGTCGTGGCCGGCGGCATCTTCGTCTACGGTACATTATTGCTGATTCCGCTTTTGGCGCGCTGTTCAATACGGCGAGTCCTGGCTGTGGCAACTCTATTCCTTTCGGGGGGGATGCTTCTTTTCTTCGGATATGTTGAGTTTTACTCTTTAGTGTGGGCGGCAGTTGTAGTGTACATATATTTCTCTCTCAGAACCTTTCGATTCGGATGGAGTGTGCTGCCTGCATTCGGTGCATTTGTTGCAGCGCTTCTTCTTCACGTTCAGTCAATTGTACTCGTGCCGGGGTTGTGCTACCTGCTCATTTCTCGCATCCAGCGTCCAAAGTGTCGAAAAGCCGGATACATAGTGATGGGACTTGGGGTGTTGGCATCGGCGGCGTTGCTGGTCTGGCTCTATCGGACGCAAATAGCCATAGAGGTCCTTATTCTGCCGTTGTGGCAGGGGCGGCCGGTTGCACCGGACTATACAGTTTTCAGTACGGTCCACCTGTGGGATATCGTGAATCTGGTCTTGTTGGTTCTTCCGTCTTTGCTCGTGATGTTTGTCTTTGCAGTCCCAAGTCGGCGATTTCGACCTTCCTGTTCGGCCGGAAGTTTCCTGGCTTTGTGCTCGCTCGGTTCCATTATCTATCTTGTCCTCTTCGGGGCGGCTATAACGATGGGGCGCGACTGGGACGTGATGGCTATAGGGCTTTTGAGTCCCACTATCCATGTTCTATACTGCCTGCAGTCGGCGAGATGGCGCGTATCCGGAAGAGCTGTCGTTGCCACAGGCCTGGCTACCGCTACGGTCACTTTATGCTTCCTGTCCGTAGCCATCCAAAGCAAGCCATCCGAGGATCGTTTCTATACCCTTCTAAATGAACGCAGCCAAAACGGATGGGTCATTCTAGCCAATCATTTCCTTCTAGAAGGAAATAGATCTCGCCACGATTCGCTCATGCGGGAGATAGCCACTCGCTTTCCTCTTCGCCAGGAATTGCACGAGGCGTATAGATTTTTGGAAAGCGGCCGAGTTTCTGAAGCCCGGAAACTGGCAATAGACTTGGTGGAAGCGGATCCGTACGAGGCGGCCCTTCTGCAATTCATGGGAAATTTGTACAGGAAAACCGGCCCGTTTGATAGCGCAGAGTCTTACTATGTACGTGCCTTGCAGTTGCACCCATATCAGGCCACAACAATGAACGAACTCGGTCAATTGTATATGCAGCAGCGACTGTATCCCCGGGCTATCGCCATCCTTAGGGAAGCGCACTCGCTTGCCCCCGAAAAGACATTTATCACCGAGGGTCTCGGTCTGGCGCACATATATATGCAGCACTACGACTCCGCTCTGGCACTGGCCGACACATTGTTCATGACCGACCCTGACTCACCGGGAGCACACCTGCTGTCGATGACCGTTGCTCTTCGCGGCGGCGATCAAGTGTCGGCTCGCCAGCATTTGCAGGAGTACCTCAAGTACGGCCGCAGCCGCTCTGACTACGATCGGATCAGGAAGTACTATGGATATCTGCTAAATGGCTGGTAGTCGGCTGGTATAAGGGAAAGAAAGACCCACTCGTAGTTTTTTCTTGACAGGCAGCCGGCTCCATCTTTGACTTACTACTAGAGATACGTTAAACCAAGTTTTACAAGTTTCGCAACCAAACTTAGGAGGAGTTGTTATGCGGATGTATTCTTCGATTGTGCGTGCGTGCGTGCGTGCTGGCATGCGTTGTCTGCCTCACCCTTTGTCCTCCGGCAACGGCGCAGTTTCAGCTCGTCTGGGTCGCCACTACAGGTAGTGACATTACGGGCGACGGTTCCTTTGCCAATCCCTTTCTCACTATTGCTAAGGGTCTTTCTGTAGCTGGTGGCCTAGACACAGTTGTAGTTGCGCCCGGTCTCCGGCTACGCCAACGACTACTACCAGTCAGGGCTGCAACA
>JBHHVC010000235.1:0-4349 GCA_046754125.1 Candidatus Zixiibacteriota bacterium | reverse complement strand
GTTACGGTTCCACCGAATGACACTTCTTCGTTTCTTTTTGAAGTATCGTGTGGCCCATGGACGGATTTTGGGGGAGGGTATTTCGTCTCTACCGATACAAATTGCTGGTTTTCTGGAGCCGACCCTCGATCTGGTGTAGGGGTCTTGAAAGGGAGAAGCACCAGCAAGAGTATTGGTACGCCGTCGGAGGTGATTTACGAGCAGATGCACTCTGCCGCCCATAGTATGCGGGGATACTACGACGATGACGGCAATCTCGTCGAAAGTGATTCTGCGCGACCGCGGCCCAAACAGAGCAGCCGTGATAGCGGACTAATGTGGGTGAGGACTTCATCAGGGGAAAAAGTACTCATGAACGAAGAGCAGGTTCGCGAGTTCAAAAAACAATACGATCTTGAGAGAGACCTGGCTCGCAAACGGGAACTCGAAGAAACGCCCCTTACCGATGCCGACCGTCAGGCCATAAAAGTCGGAGACGAGACATGGCTTCGGTACAAGGGCGAGTACAGATTCCGAAAGGCCGAACCGATTTATGACGTTTATGCTCACACCCAGCGCTTGCTCGATTCAGCCAGAGCGGTCCAGCCCGATGCAGCATATCACATCACGCTCGATTTACGGGACCCCGACGACTACGCGGCAGTTGCCTTGCTTGTTGATTCGCTGATCCCGATGGACAGTGCCGGATACTACAGAGCGACGGTGCTCGGCAGGACGTTGAAGGAAATTGGGAAAAAGGGTGTCCGCTATCAGGCATATCCGCACTATCCACGCGAACCACGAACTGGTCCTTCACGAAACGCCCAACCACGCAAGAAGAAAAAGGCGAAGCCCGAATTTCTTCTTGACGCTGAGCGTTTTGAAACGTCATAGTAAAAAAGACAATCTGGCAGACAATCAAATTCAGCATCTCCTGATCGGGGGAATGCGAGGGAGGTGGAGATGAGCGCAAATCGACTTAGAACGGGGTTTGCGGTATTAGCTTGCGTAGCGGTTCTGGCCGCAAGTAGTAGGGCGAGCCAGCCGCAGGAGATTGTATTTCATTACAGCCTAGAACCGGTGAGCCTTCCGTTGAAGGCAGGCCCGGTGGAAATTAACTTCGGATTTACGATTGAAGACGATTATTGTAGCGGCTGCAAGTGCTGCGAGGAATTACGCATTACGGTTGTGAAAGAGAACGGCCTTGAACTCCACGGAGACAAATCGTGGACTGTATCGCCCACAACAGACAGTTCTCATGGTTATTCGACGGTTCTTTCGCTAACTGTCTTTCCTAATGACACCAGCTACTTGCGATTGGAAGTTGATTTCGAAACTGGCGGCAAGGCATCGGCTGTGGCGTAATTCGTCTCCACCGGGGATAGCCTTGAGTTCTGGAAAGGACGACCCTTTCGCAGCTATTGGGATGTACCGATTGGCGAACGGGATACGACTAGATACGATGTCAGAATTGATCTTCGTGATTCCCGTCAGTTTGAATACGTCAAAAAGCTAGGTGAACTGATTGGACAGTTGGACACCACTTCCGACTCAGGATATTTCATCATCCACGTAACACGAGAAACCGTTGACGGACTACAGCTGGAAGGTTTCGATTGTGATTATCTTACCGAACCGCCGCCGCGGAAACCGGGTCGACCCGGCATCAGGTTGAAATCGCGGAAGATAGAGCCGAAAAACGATCGTCCAAAGAATCGAAAGAAACCTGCGAGTGGGTACGGTCAGGTTTGGCTGGAACGAGTGGATGGCGCCGGATGCGGTCGGCCATGCCCGGAAGAGGCGGACGCAAACGGCGACGGCGCGGTGTCAGATATTGTTGACATGACCTTTATCGTCGACTACCTGTTCGGCCAGGCACCCCCGCCCGTCCCCTGTCCCTGAGGGGTTGGCGCCGGCAATCGTCCGCTTCCTAAAGCCCACCATGAATATGGTGGGGCCACCACAAAGTGCTATGTCGTAACTGCGACGGTGTTCGGTCCGGCAAGGCGGACTTCCTCCGGCGCCTGATCGGCATATTCGGCAAAGTTCTTCTCGAACAACTCTGCCAGATGCATCGCCTGACGGTCGTAAGCCTCCTTGTCATCCCAGGTATTCCTCGGCCAGAGGACCTCCTGCGGGACACCGGGACAAGAGGTCGGCACCTCGACACCGAAGATCGGATCTGTCTCGTAGCTGGCTTTGCCAAGGCTGCCGTCAAGTGCGGCATTCAGCAATGCGCGTGTGTACTCGATCTTCATTCTCTTACCGACACCGTACGGTCCCCCACTCCAGCCGGTATTGACGAGCCAGCAGGAGACGTTGTGCCGTCGTATCTTGTCTGCCAGGAGCTCTGCATAACGGGAGGGATGCAGAACCATAAAGGGAGCGCCGAAGCAGGCTGAGAAGGTCGCTTGCGGTTCGGTAACACCTTTTTCTGTTCCGGCCAGTTTGGCCGTGTATCCGGAAATGAAATGATACATAGCCTGTTCGGGAGTGAGGCGCGAAATCGGCGGCATCACTCCAAAAGCGTCGGCAGTGAGCATAACTACATTGTTCGGGTGACCGGCCATTCCTCCCGGGAGAGTATTCGGAATATGTGAGATCGGATAAGCGGCCCGTGTGTTTTCGGTCAAGGCTGCATCGTCCAGATCAAGATGTCTGGTGATTGGGTCATAGGCTACGTTTTCTATGATTGTTCCGAACCGGCGCGTAGTGGCGAATATCTCAGGCTCAGATTCAGCCGACAGGTTAATCACCTTGGCGTAACATCCACCCTCGAAGTTGAACACGCCATCTGATGACCAGCCGTGCTCGTCGTCGCCAATTAACTTGCGCTCCGGGTCGGCAGACAGAGTCGTCTTACCGGTGCCGGAAAGGCCGAAGAACAGCGCTACATCACCAGCCTTACCGACATTGGCGCTGCAGTGCATCGAAAGCACGTTTGACAGCGGAAGCAGGTAGTTAAGTACCGTAAAGACCGATTTCTTGATTTCGCCGGCGTAGCTCGTCCCGCCGATTAGCACGATCTTTTTTTTGAGGTTGAGCAGGATAAAGGCTTCTGAGTTTGTACCGTCGATTTCCGGAATTGCCTGAAAATTGGGAACGTGCAGCACAGTGAAGCGCGGCTCGTGAACGGCCAGTTCTTCCGGTGATGCCCCAAGAAACATGTTGCGAGCGAACAGCGAATGCCAGGCAGTTTCGGTTATTACCCGAACAGGTAACCGATATTGTGGGTCCGCTCCGGCGAAACAGTCCTGTACATAGACCTCTCTACCCTGAAGATACGCCTGTAGACGGCGAAACATCATGTCGAAGCGATCTGAAGAGTAGGCATGATTGACCTTGCCCCACCAGACATTGCCTTTGGTATCAGGGTCTTCGACAATGAACTTGTCTTTGGCGGCTCGCCCGGTGTGAAGACCGGTGCGTACCGCTATCGGACCAAGATGCACAAGACATCCCTCGCCTCTTTTGATAATATCCTCGTAGAGCATGGGAGTGTTGTGGTTCCAGTGCTCTTTGTGCAGATTGGTGATTCCGTGGTTGTCCAATGTATAGCTGCTTTTTGCTCGCTTGACCGTCATGGCAGAAGCTCTCCTTTCCCGATATTCAACTAGCTCATCAGAACCCTGCTGCAGGCCACATCCGTTGTGGAATGAGAGCGCAGGGATTCTAATGAATCTATTCTGCTAATTACAAAAACACGTCATTCTTCTATTCGTTCCTGAGCGACAAGATTTAGCTAAATGTCGCCCGATCGACACCTTTCACTTCAGGGGACAACAATACCGCTCGAACAAGAATATCGGCAGGCAACAGCGATGGCTACAGGTTTCCTGTCCGATTCCTCCCAACGCCAGCTACGCCGGTGAAGGATTGGGTGAGTCGGCCGATATAAGCCGATAAACTGTTTCATGTGGGATATATGGATAAAATAACAATTGTCGACAGAATCCGCTCCGACAGCACGTTGCTGTCAATGCCCAAAGTGCTCTCCGAGCTGCTTGAGGAGACAACCAAAGATGATTTCTCCTCTGAAGTACTGGCGCAGATCATACTCAAGGATGCATCTCTTACTGCAAGGATTCTGCAGTTAGCCAATTCGCCCTTTTACGCCCGAGTCTCGGAAATTACCACAGTTCATCAGGCGGTTGCCATTCTCGGCGCGACCACAGTCAAGTGCTTCGCCCTTTCTACGGCTATCTTTAGGGCGGACCAGATAGACGCTGCCTCCGGCCTCGATTCTCAGGCCTTCTTCGGGTATATCCTGTCGGTCTCAACTGCGGCCGATCGTATCGCCCGTGCCGTTGGATATTCGCCTGCCGAAGAGGCTACTATTGCAGGCCTTTTGCATGATGTTGGTGTGCTCT
>JBHHVC010000234.1:0-4351 GCA_046754125.1 Candidatus Zixiibacteriota bacterium | reverse complement strand
TGCGGGTTATCTGCTCGAGTTCCTCCCGTTCCCCTCCTTCCAGCGTCACACGATAGCGTTTCACTCTGAACCTCCTCGTCGTCCAGAAAAAAACAAGGAGAATTTATCATATTAGATACGACATTTTATATGTGACATGACACTAGGGCAACTACAGATCGTCTATGTACCATTGTCCCGTTTGTCTATCCTAACAGTCCGCGTACTTAGCTTGCGCAACATATATTGCACGTCCTCAAGCAGCTTGCGGTTTGTCGCCAAGAGGTCGGCAACAAAGGCGACCAGTATGGTCTGAAATCCCATGCCCAGCATAATGGCGGACAGGATAACGGACTGGATGTGTCCGCTCCCTTCACCGGCGACATAAAAGTAGAGAAACCGCAAACCGAGCACGAAACCGAGCACAAACAAGGTTCCTCCAACGAGCACAAAAAAGCGGAACGGCCGATAGACGACGAAGATACGAATAATCGTTCCAATGGATTTGTTGAGATATGACGTTATGCTTTTGACCAAGCGGGAGGGACGCAGGTCAGCGTTAACCCGGATGGGAACCGACATGATTGTAATTCCCTTCTGCCCCGCCTCGATGATCGTTTCCAGGGTATAGGTATATTCGTTGAAAACATTCATATGCATAGCAGCGTCGCGGCTCAATGCGCGAAAACCGCTTGGTGAATCCGTAATATCAGTGTTGCTGGCGATACGAACGACCCAGCTGCCAAGCTTTTGCAGGAACTTCTTCATTGGGGAAAAATGTTCGATCTCGGTGATGGGGCGTGCACCCACAACCATATCTGCTTCACCGTTAAGTATTGGCCGTACCAGTTCCGGAATATCTTCTGCATTGTATTGGTTGTCCGCGTCCGTATTGACGATCACGTCAGCGCCGCGGCGCACACAGACTCCCAATCCGGCGATAAAGGCATGGGCGAGGCCGTGATTACTTGTAAAGCTGATCACGTGATCAACGCCGCATTCTTTAGCGACCTCAACAGTATCGTCCGTACTGCCGTCGTCGATCACCAACCATTCGACTTGCTCGAAACCTTCGATACGGCGTGGCAGCGCCTTCAGTGCGATGGCCAGGGTTTCGGCCTCGTTGTAGCAGGGGATCTGTATGATCAGTTTCATATCCGTTCCCTGAATTTGATTCCGGTCAGGTATGCAGCTATAGGGCGACGCTCGATCCGAGAAGGTTGATTCCAACGTGAGTAGTGTATAGCTATCTTGTTATTTCCCCGCTCTAGGCTCAGCTCAAGAAGATACATCGTGGGATAAAGACGTCTTCTGAGATAGGAAAACGCGATCCCCTCCGACTGCAGTCGACGTGTTACCAACACATTTCCCTCGAAGCTGGCCCGCTGCTTTGGGGAAAATTGATCCATGTATATGGCCACCATCACTTTCTGACGCTTCGTTGACTGTATCGTAAGTTCCGTTTTTGGTCCATAACCCCAGCGCCCCAAAGGCTGGCCTGCCCTGGTATCAATCACGTCCGTCTTCGGATACGGCCCTTCCAATGCCCCCCAACCGCTTCCGCCGATGACTCGGATCGTACGGCACAGTTCCGCGTCACGGCACGCAATGATGTCCCGTCTTTGTGAGCGTTCTTTTCCAATCAAGCCGGCGACCGTGTTGAAATCCGTTCGGCTGACGAGATAAATTCGCTCATTCGGAAGATCAAGAACCAGATCGTTGTCTCGATTTTGCAAGCGTTTTGGGACGTCGTGTCCATTTACTATGACTGCCAGATGTTGAATTTCATTCTTCAATCCCAGAAGCTGCTTGTCGCTTACGCGGCAAAAGCCTAGTTGCCGGTGTCCGAACGAATCAAAATTGTCCGTTAACGGCGCATCGCAGGCCGCCAGTTCACGGCCACGAGCAAGAAAACGAAGCTCCCGGGCGGAGGGGCCATTCCGGATCTCGTGATACTGGGCATCCAGCCAATATAACTTCACACGGTTCAGATATAGATACGTACCAAGCAGTATCAGCATCGCGCCAAGCAACACGGACTTGAGAAGGCGAGACTGCATTACTTCGTACCCTTGTAATAGTAGAAACCCGGCGCTAGTTCAGTGTAGTCCGGGTCTTTCATTTTTACGCAACGATTGGTTTTGCAAACGGATACGAGGGAAATACCGGCGTTGGAAAGCCTCCGACCCAATTCCGGTCTAGGGTTGCACACGTGATCGTCCCCACAGTTCAGATACTCCCCTGCATCCAGATAGTACAGTTTGCGCTGCCAATGTCTGTCATAGTATGTGTATGACCACACATCATCTTTCACTTCGCCTGGGAAATTCATAGACTGCTTCGTGATGACCGCGATGGACTCGCTCGCCGGTATAGCGTAGAGCAAACGGTAAAAGCTGGGACGGTGGACGATGAACCAGCGGGTGTAGTTGGCCGAAGTCCGGTAGGCGGCATCCAGCGAAATGAATTCCCGCAGGCGTTTGGGATTCGTGTATTGCGGCGGTAACACCTGGATAAAGCACCACAATATAGAAACAACTATGAGCGAATTGACAATGCCGGCTGATCCAGTGTTGGTCAGCAAGCCGAATTTGTGCAGCATGAACCCGCCATAGGCGATCATGATCATGGCGACGAAGCTGAATAGGCGATAATTGTTGGATGTGTAATAGATTAGAAAATAGACCAGCAGCAATCCCAGAGCACTCCAGCCGTAGAAATTGAGAATGTTTACCCGCCATCGTCGAACGAAAACGCCCGCGATAAGCACCAGGATGGCGGGCAGGCCGATAACTGCGAACTGTGGCCCGAAGCCGGACATTCCCGGGAGGTCGGCTCCGTACAAACTCTTGTAGTCAAACACCCGGGGAAGAAAGTCATATAGATTGGCTGCAAGTCTGTGATGTTGAAACTGCTTTGTTATCGATTTGACTTGCCCCAATCTGTCCAATCGCTTCGATGCGATTACGCCCTCTGGACTGCCGTAGAGCAACAGGTTTTTTCCGTACCAATAGCCGCCGATGACGGTCATCAGTACCACACCCACGGCTATCGTTCTGATAAAAATCACCCGTTGCCCCGGTTCAAGAAGCAGTTTCCGGTTACCCGCCCAGGAAAACACGAAAAAGACAGCACCCGCAATAATCGGGTAGAAGGGTGCGCTAAGTTTATAACCCAGCACCAGCCCGAAAGCAGTAGCAGCAAGTATGAGTTGATTGAATCGCCCTGTTTTAAGGAAATTGGCCATGAACAGCAATGCCGCAAAGAAACCAACATTAAGGCCCAAGTGGTCCTTGGCAGTTACAGCCTGCATCAGAACGATGGGTATGAAGAAGACCAGGATGGCGAATTTTAATGACCAGCGCGGTTCCACGTCGGATTGACGAAGCACGGCATAGACTGTGGGCAACAACAACAGGGCCCAAAGCAACTGCGGCAACTCCACCAGCATGTCATCGCGCAGAAAGATGAAATACCAGTAACTGAGCACCGTCATACCCAATGATTGGGAGTTGACGCGCTGCACCGGACTGTTGATCTCGGGGGGGATGTAACCCTGTTGGTACCACTCGACCGCAGGCGTAAGGTGGTAGCAAAAAACATCCCAGACCTTGGGTGGCAGCCACGCTACCTTGGCGAGAAGTATAACGACCTGCAGTACAAACAGTGCCACAACAAACGTGAGAACCCAGTCTCTTTCGGAAAAGAGCTCCCTGTGAAACCGGTTCAGCGCCGGACGCAGCGGGCGATTAAACTTGTGGAAAAAATAGATTAGAAGCGCAGCAACACAAACACTGAGTGCAAAGACGGAATAAACATTGAGATGGCGGATCACCACACCGAGGAACAAAACGGTGACCGTGATCAGCGCAAAATAAACGATCATGGCGCCGACTATGATCGGCGAAACGCGGTCGCTGCCTTGATTCAGATAGCTGGACAAGCCATAGGCTGCATAAAGCAGTAAGCCATTCACCAGAAAAAAAACGATCCATCCCGTCAAGATGTCCAATGGTATTCGCCCTCGTTGGTGCGATTAGTTGATATTGTACCTTTTACGGATCTCCGCCTCCTCCTCGTCGACCTTGGCCTTGTCGAGAATGATCCGACCTCCGTTTTCCAATTCAATCTGGTAAAAAATGCCCGATGCTGATGCAAAAGCCTTCGAAACATCGGCAAGTCGCTTGATCGGAAAACCATTGATACTCAAGACGCGAGTGTTGCGCACGAAACTGCCATAACCTTTATTAATACTCGCGCTAAACAGCCCAGTTACAACTACAAGCTCTTGGTAATCGTGTTCACCAAGGAATTCAATATAATGGTTGCGAATATCACCGAGCATACTTCTGCCCAGATATCTTGGCTCCAC
>JBHHVC010000233.1:0-4445 GCA_046754125.1 Candidatus Zixiibacteriota bacterium | reverse complement strand
AATGGAAAATGTGACTCCGCCCGAAGAATCCATCTGCACACCGTCCTGATCCATTTTGCGGATCAGTTCGTCCATTTGGTAAGTGCGGTTGAGAACCGGGATCACCAGGTTTGCATCCCATGATGGCGATTCGGGGCTTTTGATAGTGCATTGAGCCAGCGTCAAGAAGACTGTAACAATGATGAGCCCAAGCAATGCACGGGCCGAGATCTTGAAGAGCAGCGAATCGAGAAACCGATCCGACTCCTTAGCTTTATTGCGAGATTTTCTTCCAGCCATTTTCTCCCCCAACGGGTATACTGTTCCTGACCTGTTTCACAGGCTGCTCACGCAAAGGAGGTGCCGACGGTCATCGGTTGATGTAAGGCATAGTTGTTCAGGGAGATAGGTCGCAGCGGCGGCGGCCCAAGCGGGCCGTCTTCCGGCGAGCCACTCCTGTCACTGTGGGAATTGTCCCATATTGCCGGGCGGGGCAAGAAGTCCTATATTACCGACGGAGGAAGTTTGTTATGGGAATGCCTAAGTACGACCGGCTGCTGTACATTCTTAATACTTTGCGCTCCCGCCGCAGCATGAATGCCGCTCGGCTGGCCGAAGAATGTGGCGTTACTGAGCGGTCGATTTACCGTGACATAGTTGCCCTGTCAGAAGCCAACGTTCCGATCTATTATGACAATGGATACAAAATGGCCTCGGGTAATTTTCTGCCGCCTCTCAATTTCAATGTTGATGAGTATCAGTATTTGATGCTCTTGATGGGCTCGTCGGTGCTTGCCGGGACAGACAAGTACAGGGACCTTCACCACAGAGTGCTCGCCAAAATTGATGCGGTCCTGTCCGAGCCAATTCGCAAAGAGAGCAGGCTCCATCCCAAAGCCACCAGTATTGAGATTTCCGCCACAGGGCTGAAACGAGGCGAGAAGTTCTATGCCGCTATCGAACGAGCCGCCACCGAAGATAGGTGTGTTAATCTGACGTATGACTCAATCCATTCGGGCCGTCACCAGCGTGTTGTTGAGCCGTACTTCATTGTGTTTCGGGGTAAGGCCTTCTACTTCGTGGCCTGGTGCAGACTTCGCGGCGACTTTCGGACTTTTCGCATCGACCGAGTGGACGATGTCAAACTTACTGATGACCACTTTGTGCGAAAAAGGAGAATCGACGCTACAACCTATTTCGAGGGAAGCTGGCTGGTGTATAGCGGGGAGCCTGTCGAAGTAGTGGTTCGTTTTTCAGGCGCCGCCGCAAAGGTGGTTGAGCAGAGTGTACATCATTCTGAGGAGTCGATTGAACAGTTAAATGAAAACGAGATCCGCTATCGTGTCGTGACACGGGGAATAGAGGAGATTCAGCGCTGGATTCTCGGATTTGGCTCCGATGCCGAAGTAGAGGCTCCGGCCGAGTTGCGACTGAAATTGTCCGATATCGGCTCATTCCTTGCATCAACTTATAGCAACCCATCCAAATGAAGTTGAACGGCATGTCACATACAGTTTGACGCCTTCGATCCTCAGACCCGCCTCGTCACAAACGGTCCACCGGAGCGCAGATTAGCAACCGTTTGCCCAGATTCATCAGCAATTATATTCGCATTCGTCTGGATGTCCGGTAGTTCTCTCTCTTTTCTTAAGTGTTGAATATGAATGAACATTTCATGTCACGCTCGTATGTAGTTGTCTCAGGTTTACACAGTAATACTATAATACTATGATTTTTTGTGTTGCTTTTTGGCTCCGTGTTTGTTATTATATAGAGGTTGTTGTTTGCGATCCGATCCTGCTCGCTAACAAACCCTGTCCAGGGAAATGCTCTATTGATTGGCGCATTGAAGTATCCCCGATCTGGGCGAGTATACTTGAGCCGAGAATTCGGGCTCAGCTAATTGGTTAAGTCCGAATGTCAACTTCTACTGAAGAGTCCAATGAGACTTTTACAGCGGTAAGACCAAGCCACATTTTATTTTTTTCACAATATCAAGAAATTCACTGACGGCGGCTGTCAGGGGTCCGCCTTAGATTGAAGTTAGCGAAGATCGCTATCGAATTGGCTTCATGAGGGTGGCTTGGGAGGCAAGCTGGCAATTAGTATTAGTTGGGGCAGGTTGAGCGGAGTTATTGCTGGGAGGCAGGTTGACTCGAGCAGAAAGACTAGTTTTTTTGATCCAGATGATTCGTAATCGGCGAGTGGTCCGTGTGGTTGAAATGTCTGAGGAATGTGCGGTATCAGAACGAACAATCTACCGCGACATAGCATCTCTTGCTCGCATGCAATTTCCCATATACTACAACAATGGCTACCGGCTGGCCCGGGACCCCGGCCTGGCAATTGCCGATCTTCAGACTGAGGAATTCGACCTGATCTGCTACTGCCTGCGAAATAATCCGCTGGCAGTACATCAGTACTTCCTCAATCGAATGAAAACCATCGAACAGAAAATCCTTTGCCGTCGTGGGCGAAGTTGCCGATCAGGAATACCGCCTCTGCTCAAGTTCTCAAAAGATCGAAAAGTTGCCGACGAAAGAAGCGAATCGTTGGTTTTGACGCCGTTTGCTCAGGCTATTGTTGACCGCAGGCTTGTAGACATAGTGATGAAGACTGGCCAGAGACGGACAGGTTTGGTTCCCAAGCTGATTCACGTCGGGCGTGATAGAATCGAGCTAGTGGTCGAGCAGAAACCGGGTGCGCGGAGTATCTCAATACCCTTGGACCATGTCGACAAGGCGTCCATGTCAGCGACGGCATCAAGCCGGCGGTCGGTCAGGATCGTTCGCAAAAAAGAAAATCGCTGAGCCGACAGCATTCATTGACGGACCTGCATTCGGAGCGTAGCTTGGCTTCGTGTCGGACTATTATCGGACAAGGCTTGCAGCTGAGCGACTGAGCAGTTGCTACGAACTAGCCCCGATCCGGGTGAAACAGTATTTGAGAGCCGAGGTTGAGTTCGCGGCGGGTCTTGTTCGGCGAAATGATCACATAATTGAACTTGGCTGCGGATATGGCAGGCTGCTGTTCGAATTAGCCGGTGTAGCTGTCTATGCGGTGGGCATAGACACGTCGATTGCGAGCCTCGAACTTGCTCAAGCAGCCTCGAGAAGGAAGTCAAACTGCGAATTGGCGGTATCGGATGCGGTACGGACCGGATTCGCCGACCGGAGTTTCGATAAGGTCTTCTGCCTGCAAAACGGGATATCGGCTTTTCATGTAGATCGACGAGACCTGATAAGTGAAGCCGTGCGACTTACAAGGCCGGGAGGAAAGGCGGTGTTTTCGACATATTGCGATTCGTTTTGGGAGCACCGCCTGCGCTGGTTCGAACTTCAGGCAGATGCCGGGCTAGTTGGCGAGATAGATCGTGACAGGACCTGCGATGGCGTCATTGTGTGCGAAGGTGGCTTCACAGCGACAACGGTTGGCCCAGACCGGTTCAGAGAATTAACAGAAGGGCTTAGCGTGCGTACTGAGATTGTGGAAGTAGATCAATCCAGTTTGTTTTGTATTTGTTCGCTTCCGGAGTAGTGTTGGTGCCGGGCGGTGCATCCGCTAATGTTGGACGGGTCCGGGCCGGTGTGATGTCGCCGATGCCGTTAGAACGAAAAAGTGACAAACAAATCTACTTGACAAAACGGGATAATGGCCGATATTCGATAATGAAAGCCCCGCCTCTGGGGACTGGAAAAGTATGGTCCCCGCCACGTGATGTGACAGGTAAAGCGGGCAACTTTTCAGCTTCAAGTTTTATCAGCGCCCTCCTGTCTTTACGGGGGGGCGGATTTTTGTAGGCGTCTTTGTCGGGGCGTCTACCTGCGAACTGCAATGAGCAGTTTAATGTTGTCAGCGTCTGCAATTAGTGTACACTGGTTTCTATGCGGCATCAATGCGACAATCAACTGCGATCCGTGAATGTGCTGACCTGTCGTGCGTGATTCGATCCTGACTGGTATTGTGCTTGTTATGTGCGCGGGGCTGGCGGTCGGCCTGCGTAGTTTTCTGGTTCGGACTATCGGGCCGACAGGTCGCAAGTTTCTGCGCCCCATTGGATTGAGCTTGATGGTAGCCGGACTTGTTCTGTCGGCTTTTCAGTTCAGCATTTTGAGCGAATACCAGCAGATGCAGAGTTGGCCTGTTACTGACGGTATAGTGATATCGTCGGGGATTAAGGGAACGTACGCACATCACCCTGAGATTGAATACAGCTATTCGGTGCAGGGCCGTACCTACCGAGCCGTTTCTGATTTGCAGGCCCCCGGCTTTGGCGGCAAGCGCAAACGTGCCGAGGCTGCCGAGGTTCTTACTTCTGAGCATAGTATTGGCGACAGCGTTCGTGTTCATTTTGATCCTTCAAGTCCGTCGACCGCTCGGATTTATATTTCGCCGCCATGGCATCTGTTTGGGCGACTTGGTTTTGGTCTGGTGCTGTGGATGGCGGGGCTTGTATTGCTTACATG
>JBHHVC010000232.1:0-4462 GCA_046754125.1 Candidatus Zixiibacteriota bacterium | reverse complement strand
CTGATAGTGCTTCTGTTGCCCTGCATGCGTTGGAAAACGATCTGCCTATCATCGGTTGAGTATGTGGGGATATCCAAGATTAAAGTCAGTGCCGTTACTCTCAATGAGGCTAAGACTTATATCACCGAAGACTTACATGCAGCAAAAAATGATAACATGTCATTTTTATCCACGCAGCATTTGCCAGGACATAACAAGATTCTCCTCCCACCGCAAGGAGACAGTTAAAAAACCTCTATCATTAGCATTGCCGATTAGTCGCAGGACTTTCGCTTGATGGACTCCTGTTTTCACAGGAGTGACGAAAGATGGAGCACCCGGCTTTCCGCTCTATCTCACGACACCGAGATCAGTGTCGCTTTTCAACGAGGTAGGCGATACCGTCGGGAAAATTGACCTCCAGAGATATGCCATCGCGTAGCTCTTTGGCTGTCAGCTTCAGCGGTTGCGCTTCTTCCGGATCGTCGAACAGATTTGTCAGTTTGAGTTTGGCTGCCTTGAAGCCAAGTTGCTTGAGGTCGGCACGGACGATAACTTCACGCTTTCCGGCATCAAGCCCATCGGACAGCTCTCCCGGAGGAGGGGCGACAATAAACAGCAGCCCCTTCTTGGAGGTCATCTGAAATGATACGTCCACCGATGGATCGCTGCAATATAGTGAGCTGTCCAGTTTCTCATGCGCAAGGATCGACTCGATGAAAGACAGCTTGTGATGGTTGCCGCCGGATGCGAGATCGAAACTAAAGAAGTACAACGTTCCCTTGAAGCGCGACGATGATACCCCAACCACTTTGGAATTGCATTTAACCAGTTTTTTCACCTTGGATTCATCGGTCGACCTGATGCTGCCATAGATATGCGTCGGAAATGATCCGTGCTTGTGTTCGACGATACCGATATGACAGTCAATGTTTGTTTTGATGCGAAAGTGGTTGGCCAGAATCTGGCAATCCTTGAAATGTTCATTGTAGCGAGGCATTACTCCGCACATGACAATACTGGTTCCAGCCTTTACTAGCGATACCAACGCCTCCTGATCGCTTTCCGACATCACTTCCGCCGACGCGACCACCAGTAGCTTATACTTGCTCAGCGATGCCATGTCCCTGTTTTCGCGAATCCCCCAACGCAACTTCAGCCGCATCAGATCACGACACAGGCCCATCGTCGTATCATTGAGGAGCCGACCCAGGTAAGAAAAATGGTTCTTACTCTGTGTCTCTTGTAACCAATAATAAAGACGATTTCCAAGAACTGCCACTTCGGGCGAAGCTTCCATATCTTCAAGGCCAAGCTCTTGCACTGTTGTGTTGAAATGCCGGATTACATCGTACCCGTCGGACACCGTGCCATCCTTGTGGAGTGGTGCGCCATACCAGTATTCACGGTCAACAAACATGTAGTGGTTCAGTCCTTTGAATCCCGCAGACAAACCGGCCGATAGGTAGAACCTGCGTACATTGTTGCCGACAGGAGCCGCTGCGGCCTCCCGTTCAGGATCTGCGGCAGCCCCTCCGGAAATGAACGAGGTCGCGAAACCAAAACCGTATTCCTCCCGAAGGAAACGCGCCTTGGCCGCCAAATCGAAGTAGCTTCCACTCGGAAACAGGTTGCTCCCCAAGAACGGCAGCCTATCCTCGGGCACGAGATTGAAGGCCGGAATAAGATCGCCACTGCGAAAATACAACGACCGAAAGATCAGGGGCTCAACTGTGTACGACTTGACCAGGTCCTCGAGGTTTTCGAGGTAGACGTTGAGCATGTACTCGCGGAATCGCATCCAGTCAATAATCTTGGAGTAGTCTTTTGTATCCAGATCAGAGAACTTTCTGGGCGCTTCGACCGTATCAAAGCCGCTGTTCTTCTCCTTGTAAGAAGCATTCAATTTCTTAATGTCTTCATATCGATTGCTTAGGAACTCCGGGTAGAACTCGGCCAGAACATCCGGATTGTAGTCTGCGCTTCCCGGCTCAAGAAGTCGACCATAGGAGGTTTCATAATCGAGCTCGACCATAAAGACCGGTCCGCGCGGATGGACATAGTTCTTGGTAATCTCGATGAACGCCTTAAAGAAGCTACGCAGATGAAACTGGTAATTGCGATGAAGGTAGCTGGGCAGATAACCGCCGGGCACCCCGTGATCGGATGGCAGGGTGATTTCCTGCCCGGAGGAATTACGGGCCAGCATTTTCAAATCACTGAAAAGATAGCTGGGAAGTCCCTCATTCGGGATCTGACCTGCGACGGCCGGGCCGGGCCGAAGAATCACTTTGAAACCAAACTCGCGTGCCAACTCCAGAAAAACTACCAAGTCCTTGCGCGGGTCGGAAAGACCAGCGAAGTCAAAGTGTTTGCGCTCGTCCTGGTGGATGCTCCATGGGACCGCAGTCGCAATTATTCGAAAACCGGCGCGTTTGATGCGCTCAAAACAGATTGACCAATACCGCTTATCGATTCGAAAATAATGTAATTCAGCCGAAAACGGGGCATATGTTTCCTTGCCGATCGAGAACTTATTACCGATTACTCCAAGCATGTAAGGTCCTTACTGTCAATAGCTTACGTGGTTTCATGTTTCCCGCAAGTGATAATGATAGCAGAGTCTGTGGGCAAAGTCAATACAATTCACTTAAGTTGTTCCGGTATAATGAGTTATTGTTGCTGCTTCAACGCAGATGAGGTCGAGCTGGCCAAAAAGCCCGGTAGGATCAGGTGGAAAGACAGGACTTGAACTTTGAGACCTGCCGACCAGCGACCTGCCAATACACTCAATTACAACGACTTAAGATGGGGTGGCCCAGTGAATCAAACGATCTATCATAGCCGACGGAGCAGGTTCCCTGCTACGGTGGTGTATTGCGTGTTTGAAAAACTTTTGGGATAGATGACAGAATTGACCAATAAATCTAACCGGTTGCCATAAAGTATCTTAGATAGAAGTCGAGAATAAGGGCAACAAGACAAATACTGGTAAGCTACGGGGCGAGCCATCATCCGAGCTTACATACGTAAACTACTCAAACAAGGAGTACCGTATGGCTATGAGGAGAACAAAGTGGGGAACGCGGCGCACGACGTCGACAAGGACAAGTCGCACTCGCGGTGGTAACATCAACCGCCCGTGGAGCACTTCCGAAATGGCATTCATGCGCAAGTTCTACCGTAAGTTTGAGACCGCATGGGTTGCACGGCAACTCGGTCGCACAGTCTATTCCGTGCGATATAAGGCAGTCGATCTGTGCATCAAGAAAGCTGCCCCTTCAATATGGAAAGGTAATCGTGGAGCTTCCAATGCGTTTAGCAGCTTCAATAAGGGTCGTGGTGGTACAATGAAGACCAACAGGACAACTACCAAGCGTCGTACGCCCTCGACCCGTTCGTGGCGCGCGACCAGCAAGAAGCGTACTTCTCGCAAGTCCACCACACGTCGCAGGACTCGCTAAGGATGGCAAAGACCGATAACGGTCACAAGTTTTAGCGGCTTTTTTGTATTTGGCCCGATCGGTTTTCCGGTCGGGCCTTTTTTTTCAAAATTCACTTCGCTACCGTTGACGGGACACCGAATCACCGGCGCCGGCTACAGCCATTGCATGCGTAATGGTCTTAAGCGGATCCTGTTGAGTGCCGTCATTGCTGTCATTGCCGGCGCCGTGTCAACATAGAGCGCATAAACAACGGTCGAACCCCCATTCCCTCCGGTTGGACCGTCAGTGTCATCGGAGCCACATCCACTGAGCCACACAACTAGGGCAAACATTCCCGCCAGAGCACCTATGTATAATCGTGGGACACTGGGTTTCTCTGGAAACAGCATAATCGAACTCCTTCCCTCTGAGTAGAGCATTGCTATTCGGCAACTAATGAAATATAGGCATGAGAACCTACAAGAACAATGACGTAAGTTAGCTCCCACTAGTGACATATGTTTAAGGAGCTATTATCTTGAGGCTCGACAATGCGAGGAGTTCGGCGATGAACCGAAGTCAATGGAAATCGAAGAGAAGAGTCAGCATCGTGCTGTGGGCGGCAGACCTCCCGGTCCCGGTCTGCCCCTTGACATCGACCCTTTTGGGAGTTCGCGGAATCAGATTTAGAGGAGTGCGCCTCAAGCATCTGATTCGGACAAGGACGGTTTGGAGATGCAGCGGATGAAGAAGAAAGCAGCCTCATGCCGGCAGGTCGTCAGCGGCTTTATCCTAGCCCTACTCGTTGCTGGAAGTGCTTTTGGCGATGTGGCGCCAATTAATTCGATCGAGGATGCACTTGAATTGGCAGAACGCTATACAGGTTTTGTGACTCGAGGGACCGACCGACAAGCACTCTTGCGAAATGTTGGAATCGTAGCCCTCAATGATACAACCACACCCTTCATCAATTCATTTGCTATGAGTCTGTCTATTTGGAGAATCACGTTTGAAATAACAGCTTCTACCGAGAACGATGACACATCCAGCCATGACCG
>JBHHVC010000231.1:0-4467 GCA_046754125.1 Candidatus Zixiibacteriota bacterium | reverse complement strand
TTTGACTATCGGGATGGGGCGAATCCGATTGTTGGTCATCAGGCCGGCAATGTAGTTGAGCTCGTCGTCAGCCAGTCCAACTATGAGGTTGGTCGACATATTGTCGCTAACCGGCATTGCCGAAAAGCCGTCGGGGTTTTCGTAAATGGCCTTGAAAATGTCCTTGTCACTGATTATACCGACCAACTGGCTGTCGTCTGATAGCACGGGAAGACAACTGATCCGGTTGGTGATGAGGAGCTTCATAGCCTCCTTGAGGCTAGTTTTGGGGCTTACCGTAATGGGTTCCCGCTGCTTAACCTGCAGGATGTCCTTTGCTTTCATACATATGCCTCCATTTCGTGGCTTTTGGTTCTCCGGTTGTCTCCCTGTCGCCCGAGAATGCTGCTCGTTAGGTGTGAATCGGCTAAGAAACAGTCCGGATTCAGCCAAAACTGGCTTTCAAATATATTGTACGTATATTAAACAGGTATGTTGGACCTTATAGTTCCTTATTTTGGTTCGCACTTGAGCCCTTTTTTGATGGTTTTGGTAATGTTGGTTACAACTGCGGGTGCGCAATCGGATGAAGAAGTCGACCCCGTGCTGGACTTTTATTGCAAGCGAGCACGAGCCGTATTCAAAAGCACCGATCCTGTTGAGCGTGGCATCGCATTCTCCATTCTGGCTCACACCGTACACAAGACGATAGGGAATGGTGGTCGCTCAGTCGCGGTCGACTCGGCGACGACGCGGTACTTTTTTAGTTTTGGCGAGCCTGATTCATTGGTTACTCAAGGATCAGTCGGCGGTGGGCAACTGAAGCCCTCGCTGTGGCCGCCAAACGTTTTTGAGGGCGACTATGCCTTTAATTTCTTTCCTAATGACACGGGAGGATCGGACCTGTCAATCGGCTTTGACACGAGGTCCTATGAAGACTCACTACCGGTTGGCATTGCCATAATCGATCGCGAACGGTGCTTTCTAAAGCAATTGTACCTGTATTACCCGTTTGTGTCTGGTCATCGCCGGTTCACCCGGTCTTTCCGATTTGTTCAAAAGGATGGGTTTACATTTCCCGATTCGATATGGGTTGTGGGGTCAAAGCAGGGCGTATTTGGGGCTGATCATTATCGTATCGAGACGGGGATCAGCGAGATAGAGGTTCGCCGGTGAGCGAACGATTGCGCCGTGAGCGAATCAGCAGTTTGTGACCTTGCCATTCGATCTGTCCCTATGTACTTTTGGATGCATGTGTGCCACTTTTGACAAGCTGGCTGAGCAGATCCGTTCGCGGCCTGAGAGGATTCCTCGACATATTGCGATCATTATGGACGGAAATGGGCGCTGGGCGGCACAACGCAATAAACCGCGCACATTCGGTCACGAACAGGGCGTATTGGCCGTCAAAGAGGTCGTTCGCGCGGCTGGCCGAATAGGGATTGGCTACCTGACGCTATATACTTTTTCATCGGAAAACTGGAAGCGCCCGCGCACGGAAGTAGCGGCCTTGTTGAAACTGTTGACTAAGACTACTCGAAGGGAGATTGACGAATTGATCCGCGAGGATGTCAAGTTGATAACCACCGGCCGAATAGATGGATTGTCTGTGAGCCGCCGCAATGTCCTGAAAAGGGCTGTTGAGGCAACGAAAGACAATCGAGGCATGGTGCTCAACCTTGCCCTCAATTATGGTGGTCGCAAAGAAATCCTCGATGCGGTTAAGTCGATTGCCAATGCTGTGCGAGCGGGCATGGTTGATGTCAATGAAATCGACGAGGGACTCTTTTCGTCATTTCTGTATACTGCCGACTTGCCCGATCCGGACCTGCTCATCCGGACATCGGGAGAGATGCGCCTTTCCAATTTTCTGTTGTGGCAAACGAGCTATACGGAGATTCACATAATTGATACACTATGGCCGGATTTTGGCCAGATTGAGTTATGCAACGCTGTGCTCGATTACCAGAGCCGCGAGCGAAGGTTTGGCAAAGTTGGCAGTAAGGGCTCGTCGTGAGTCGGAATCTTGTTCTTAGAATCGCTGTGGCGGCGGCCACGATTCCCATTATTCTCTGGATTTCGTATCGGGGCGGAGTGTGGCTCTGGGGCATGGTCACTCTGCTGGCTGTTGTTGCGCTGGCGGAGTATCTGGTCGCTGAGGGCTTCCGACCGTCGGGGCTGTCGTTCTGGTTGGCCGAGCTTGTCGTCATTGGTGCGCTCTGGCAGGTATGGAGTGTGAGCACGGATGTACGATTATCTGCTGACTTGCTTGCTGATGGACCGATGAATGCAGCAACGTCGCTGTTCCTGCTCTTAGGCGGGTTTTTCGTGTTGACCTCGCTGATGCATGCCGTTGGCAAACGTCCGGCGAATGAACTGTTTGTGCGCCATTGTCGGCTTTTCTGGGGAGTTTCATATATTGCTTTCCTGTACCCGTTCGTGTTCTGGTGTGGCCAGGGGTTTAGAGATGTCTCGGGTGGTGACAGCCTTTTGCTCTTGTTTGGCTTGCTCTGGATCGGGGATACTGCCGCTATGGGTATCGGCAAATGGCTCGGCAGTCACAGGCTTGCGCCATCGGTGTCGCCAAACAAAACAGTAGAGGGATTCATCGGTGGAATAGTCGGTGCAGTTGCTGTTGGCCTCTTCGTGTACGTGTGGAGACTAGAGTCGTCGCAGTTTTTCACGTTGAGCGATGCTGTGTTGTTGTCGGTCGGCTGTTCGGTGTTTGGGCAATTGGGCGATCTGGTCGAGTCGATGTGGAAACGATCGGTCGGAATCAAAGATTCTTCGGCGATAATTCCCGGGCACGGGGGAGTGCTTGACAGGTTTGACTCTCTGCTTTTTGCCGCTCCTTTTATGTATTTCTATTTTTGGCTATGCGTGTGACGGAGCGATGAAGGCACTGGACCTGTTCTTCGCGGCACGTCCGATGCTGCACCTTCCGGTCTGGTCTGTCTACCTGACATCGCTTCATTATCATCACAAACTCAGCGGTGGCAGCTTTGGTGGGGAAGAGTTGCTGGTGATGTCACTGCTCAGTCTTCTGATTGCAGGAGCATACATGCTGAATCAGGTTACCGACAGGGAAACAGACCGTCTGAATAACAAGCTCGGCTTTCTGCAAAAGGGATTCTTAACGGACACATTGCTGACCGGAGCATATCTTGTTGTCACGGTGGCAGCGCTGTCTGTGGCGCCGTTTATATCGGGGACAACGCTGGCTATTTTCGTGCAGATAGCGGTTTTGGGCGTGCTTTATTCGATGCCGCCATTTCGATTGAAGGATCGCCCCGTCGCAGGCATGCTGGCCAACGCCTACGTGTTTGGCTGGCTTATCGGATTGTCGGTGATGCCTCATATTACTATTCACAACGCCGGGCTGCTTGGCTGGGACAGTCCATTTTACTTCTTTTTGTCCGTTGCAGCTATCCATGTGCTCACTACTCTTCCCGACCGCAAGGGTGATGCGGTGGTAGGCAAACGGACGATAGCAGTAGTGTGGCCCCGATGGGCATGCCTTGGCCTTGCCCTCTCTCTCCTGATCGCCTCGGCACTGGTAGCTTTTGGCTCGGGGTTGTATGAACTATCGTACGTTTCGGTAGTGTCCTCGATCGCTGTGTTCGTGACCACAGCCATTCCAAGCAAACGGCTCGAATTGCTTTCCACCAAGCTGCCGATCCTGCTTTTGACTGTGCTGGCCGCATATTGGTATCTTTGGTACGGGCTGTTTATTGTTGTTCTGATCGCGGGGACTCGGATATATTTCAGCAAACGATTTGGTATGGTGTATCCTCGGCTGGCTTAATGCGTATAGTTCCGCTGATAATAATTCTGCTGGTGCTTGCCTCCTGTGCCGCCAACCCCAGGTATCGCACGGGAGGGCAGGAGAGGCTTGCGAGCATTCCGCAGGACTCGACAGACACGACTACCAACGAGAATCTGCGCCTCGGCAAGATCATGCGGTCGTTTCTTGGGAAGCCATATAAAGGGAGATCGAAGTATGATCCCGGACTGGACTGCTCCAAGTTCACGCGGGAAGTGTTCAAACGGTATAACGGTCTGCAACTTCCCCGAACGGCAGCCGAGCAGTTCAAACATGGCAAGGAGGCCGCACGACACCGGTTGGTCTTTGGTGATCTTATCTTTTTCAACACCAATGGGCGTGGAATATCCCATGTTGGCATCTATACGGGTGACGACCAGTTTATTCATGTCTCGTCGTCACGCGGCGTTATTGTAAGCAGCCTTAAGGAAAAATACTGGTCGAAGCGGTACCTCGGCGCGCGCCATGTTCTGAAATAACTACCGGTCATAATCCCCGTGCAATCGGGGGGATGTGAAATCATGTCAAAGAGAACCGCAAGACAGCTTGACCTCAAGATCAAGAACCTGCCGACCTCACCGGGCGTTTACCTATTCAAGAACTCGGCCGGCAAGATTCTGTACATCGGCAAGGCGAAGAACCTGCGCAACCGCGTGCGAACGTAC
>JBHHVC010000230.1:0-4497 GCA_046754125.1 Candidatus Zixiibacteriota bacterium | reverse complement strand
AGGATGAAATCGAGGCCATTCTGAACGACCCGGATGAATACCGTAGTAGTGGCGCATTCGTGATCCCGGAGAAAGCCCGTTGGTCATACATTCTGAAGAATGCCCAGGCCGACAATATCAAGGTCATCCTGGACGACGCGCTGGAACTGCTAGAGAAAACCTATGCCGACAAGCTCCGTGGTCTGTTGCCCCGCATCTATGCTGGCTCGAACATGGAACGTGAACATGTTACAGGGCTGATCAATCTGTTTTCCAAGGATATTTTCCGTCAGGACCATAGTGGCCTGGATATGCTCGGGCGGGTCTATGAATATTTCATCGGCGAATTCGCCTCCAGTGAGGGCAAGCGGGGCGGCGAGTATTTTACCCCGGAGAGCATCGTGCAGTGCCTGGTGCGGATGCTGGAACCCGAGGAAGGCATCGTCTATGACCCGTGCTGTGGTTCCGGCGGCATGTTTGTGCAATCGGACATCTTCACTCACCACAACCACAAACTGTCGTTCATCGGCCAGGAGTCAAAGGACTTCACCTACCGGTTGTGCAAGATGAATCTGTTCATCCACGGCATCGACGGCAACATCCAGCTCGGCAATACCTACACCGACGACAAGGACCCGCGCTTAAGACTGGGCGATGAAGTCATGCCGCTCGCGCCGCGCAACGCCAACACCATGTGGATACTGCACTTTCTGCACCACCTCAACGAGGGCGGCACGGCGGGTTTCGTCATGGCCACCGGCGAGCTGTCTAACCTCGAAAAAACGCGCGTGACCGTTCGAAGATCGCTAGTCGAACAGGGCTACGTAGATTGTATTGTACAGCTCTCTGGCCAACTCTTCGCCAACACGCAGATTACTTGCGCATTGTGGTTTCTATCGAAGAATCGCGATGGGAGCAACGGGTTCCGTAAACGCAAAGATGAAATTCTATTTATTGATGGGCGCAAACTGGGCGCGTTGATACTTGGCAGCCGCAAGCAAAGGGAGTTATCGGAAGAAGAACTAGAAAAGATTGTCTCAGTCTATCGAACCTTCAGGCGAGATGGAGTGCCCGAAGAAGTCGCGGGATTTTGTAAGGTCGCACTGCTTGATGAGATTCGCGAACATAGCTATGCGTTGACACCGGGGCGTTATGTGGGAACGGAAGAGCCAGAAGATGAGGATGAGCCTTTTGAGGTCCGGATGCCTTTACTGTTAGAAAAATTAGATGCGGAGTTCAATAAATCAAAGAGTCTAGAAGATGCCATCCGAGAGGGGCTACGGAGCGTTGGATATGGCGCGTAATTCGTCATGGGACACAGTTAGGCTTGATGACTTAGCAACGGAAGTTACGGTTGGCTACGTAGGCCCTATGACGCATGAATACTGTCGGGAGGGCATCCCGTTTTTGCGATCTAAAAATGTTAAGCCTTTTCTTATAGATCAAGATGACATTCGATACATCGGGAGCGAATTCCACCAGAAAATTGGAAAATCACGTTTGTCGCCTGGGGACGTTGTTATTGTCCGTACTGGCGCTCCAGGTATTACAGCTGTAATTCCTGATTGGTTAGAGGAGGCAAACTGCTCAGATCTCGTCATTGTTCGTCCTGGAAATAGACTAAATGCGAAATATTTCGCCTACTTTATGAACGCGCTAGCTCGACACCAAGTTAATGCTCATGTTGTCGGGGCTGTCCAACAACACTTTAATGTGGGCTCAGCAAAGGCGCTACAGATTCCACTCCCTTCGGTGGATGAGCAACAGCGAATAGTCGCTGTACTGGGTGCTCTGGACAACAAAATCGAACTTAACCGCCAGATGAACCACACACTGGAGGCGATGGCGCAGGCGATCTTCAAGTCGTGGTTCGTGGATTTCGACCCCGTCACCGCCAAGGCCGATGGCCGCCAGCCCTATGGCATGAATACCGACATCGCCGCACTTTTCCCATCACACTTTGTGGAAGCGCACTGGGACCGATTCCAGAGGGGTGGGGAGTTTCTGAAATCGGGAAGGAAGTCAAAGTTCTTGGTGGTGGCACCCCCCGAACAAATCGCGTGGAGTTTTGGGGGGACGGAATTCATTGCTTTGTAACACCGAAGGACATGTCAACTTTGCCGGCCAAAGTTTTGTTGGGTTCTGAACGTCACATTACCGAACTCGGTGTCAACGCGATTAGTTCCAAGCAGTTACCGGCTGGCACAGTGCTTTTGTCTTCCCGTGCACCTATAGGCTACCTAGCTATCGCTGGTGTTCCGGTTAGTGTAAACCAGGGAATGATCGCAATGGTGTGCGAGGGAAGCCTGTCGAATTACTACGTACTGCACTGGACGCAATTCAATATGGATGAGATCGAAGCACGAGCCGGGGGAACGACATTCGCCGAGATCAGTAAAAAGAACTTCCGACCAATCCCCTGTCTGGTACCCCCGGAAGGTCTGGTAAATGCTTTTGATGAAATAGCCAGCCCGGTTTTTTCTAAGATCGAGGAAAATCTTCGAGAGTCATCCACACTGGAGTCAATTCGAGATGCTTTGCTTCCAAAACTCCTCTCCGGTGAAATCCGCGTTGGTCAAGCTGAGGAAATCGTAGCGGAGATTGCATGAGAATTAGCCGCCTGCAAATCGATAATTTCCGTTCGCTAAGGTCGCTGGATGTCGAAGTGCCCAACATCTGCGCCCTGGTTGGGCCAAACAACAGTGGCAAGAGCAATATCCTGCTTGCGTTGTATCGGGTGCTGGCGCGTGATTGGGTGACTGTAAATAGCTTTATGGATAATGACGTTTATTGCCGGAACCCTGAGCTGGATATTCGTATTGAGGTGACGCTTGATCCACCACCCGAATACAAGGCATTCAAATACGCCGACCCGGTCGATGTTCCCAAGATCGGCTTCGAGTTTACTCGGTACCAGGTGGGCGAAAAGACAGGACAAAGGCGGCTGGAACAGAAATGCTCAAGAGCCGATGGAAGGCCAGTTCAGGTTTTGAAACAAGCCCCTAAACAAGGGCAGCAGCACAAGTATCAGCCTCTTGTTGGAATTCCCTCTGAGGTGCGTGAGCAAATCCCGCTGATCTACATCGGGACGCATAGACTACTCAAAGACCACTTGCCGGCGGCAAGAAATTCCCTCCTTCGGCCATTGCTGGAGGACATCAACCGTGATCTGCATGACCTCAACAATTTGATAACAATCCACGACGATCAGGGAGAAGATATTCAGATACCACGCGCGGAGCGGTATCGCGCGTTAATGGACGAGATACTCAAACTGCTTCGAACGGATGAGTTCACGGCCTTGGAAAAGGCAATCAAGGAAGAGGCCTTGCGACAGCTTGGTTTCGATCCAGCCACGGACACGGATGCCCTCGATTTCTTCTTTGCGCCCTTCGATACGATGGACTTCTATCGGAGTCTTGATCTTTGTGTGCGCGAAGGTGACTTTGTCGTTAGTGCCACTGAATTAGGTGAAGGTGTCCAGAACGCCCTCGTTCTGGCTATCCTTCAGGCATTCGAGGCCAGGAGAAAGCAGGGAGCTATTTTACTCATCGAGGAACCTGAAATGTTCCTCCACCCGCAGAAGCAACGCTCGCTATACAAAACGCTCCGTGCTATCGGCAAAACCAATCAGATCATATACACGACACATTCGCCACATTTCGTTTCCGTACCGGACTATAACGAGGTTCTTATCGTCAGAAAGAGCGGTAACGACACCTATGTAATCACATCCGATCTGCCAACAGATAAAAATAGGCGTGAAAAACTGCGCAAGGAGTTGGACCCGGAACGCAACGAGCTATTCTTTGCTACTCGCTTATTGCTTGTCGAAGGTGATACCGAAAAGCTGGCATTTCCTGAGTATGCAACGAGGCTCGGGTTAGACGTAGATCGGGCCGGTGCAACAGTTGTTGAGGTGGGTGGGAAGAAGAGTCTGTTGGAGTTTACGAAAATTGCACAATCTTTCGAAATCCCCACGGGTATTGTATATGACAAGGACTCCAGTGATTTTGGGAACAATGACGATGAACAGGCGTACAACAATGAGTTGGATGCATTGGCACAGAATGGTGACAACACGCATACGTGGCAGTTTGATAAGGACTATGAAACGGAGTTACAGGCTGCGCTTGGCGACGAGATGTGGCAGAAGAAGTGCCAGCAGTATGCTGATGTTACTCGGAAGTCCAAGCCTATACGGGCGAGGATGATCGCGTCAGATGCAGAGACGCCTATACCGGAAAAAGTGAATGACATCTTACTGTGGTTTATTAAGGGCGATGCGCCGCGTATGTCTCGTGCTGGGGGTTCGGCATGAGTGGCACGTATAACATCTACTGCGACGAATCCTGTCATCTTGAGAATGACCGTCAGCCGGTGATGCTGCTAGGGGCTTTGTGGTGCCCTCATGAAGAGGTTGCGAGACTGTCACAAGAAGTGCGCGATATGAAAACCCGCCATCGGGCGGCAGGCGAGTTGAAATGGACCAAGGTGTCCAGGGCAAGACTGGATTTC
>JBHHVC010000229.1:0-4549 GCA_046754125.1 Candidatus Zixiibacteriota bacterium | reverse complement strand
CGCTAATTCCTGCAGCGATTCTAGTGGTTTGGGCAGGCCAGCTTGGTGTCTATGGCAGCAGGCCCGGGCCTGTGGTGTCGCCAAAACCTCGATCTGCCAACTGGCCACTTGGAAACGGTAGGCAAACCGCGTAAATCCTGCTTTTAGCCCCCGAAATCCGACAAGATCGATATTATCTGCAATAAATACTTTACTTTCTTGTAATGTTTTACTTAATTAGAGCGAGATTAGTAAAGTAGGAGCGTAAAACAAGAACTGATATGAGAATAACAGCGACTGAGGAATATGGGCTACGGTGCCTTCTGGTTCTGGCCCACAAGGGAACCGACGGCCAGTGCTCTATAGCCGACGTTGCCGAGAAGGAGGGGCTTTCGGTTCCCTATGCTTCTAAGCTCCTCTCAATACTTCGTAAGGCCGGATTGGTAAGCTCGGTTCGAGGGCGGACCGGAGGGTTTGCTATAGCGCGCGCAGCTGACCAGATCAACCTGCTAGATGTAATCACTGCGCTGGGCGGTCCGCTCATGGACCCGGACCATTGCAACCGATTCTCCGGCCAACTGGCCGAGTGTGTACATACCGACGATTGTTCGGTGCATCACGTTCTGGGAAGTCTGGCCGGAAGCGTAGCCGGCTTTTTGTCGTCGACAACTCTTCAGGACCTTCTGGACGGGACCCACAAATCGATGCAGTTCACCAGAACCGGCCGGGACATAGACGAACAAACAGAGGCAATCAATGCCGCTTTAGATATGTGCGACAGCGTGCAAAACACAGTCCCTGGGAAACATCAATTTCAGACAAAAGGATAGATGTGCTATGACCGAAAAGAAATCACTTTTCAAATTCAACGATATTCATGTCGAAGTAGAAGGCAAACAGGTTGTTCGTGGCGTGTCCCTGGTTGTCAACGCCGGGGAGATTCACACAATCATGGGTCCCAACGGCTCAGGAAAGTCGTCGCTCTCGAATGCCCTGATGGGACATCCCTCCTACCAGATCGTACAGGGCGAGGCCTCAATCGATGGTGAGGACATCCTTCCCATGTCTGCGGACGAACGCTCCCGAGCTGGGTTGTTCCTGGCCTTTCAGTATCCTCTGGCCATCCCGGGCGTTAGCGTGGCGAACTTCATGCGATCGGCCCTCCAGGCGCACAGGGGGGTTGATGCAGATATGTCTGATTTTCGTAAGCTGTTCAAGCGACAGATGGATGCCCTCTCGATCGATCATGCGTTTGCAACCCGCTACCTGAATGACGGTTTCTCCGGTGGTGAGAAAAAACGTATCGAAATACTTCAGATGTCCATGCTCAATCCGAAGATGGCCCTGCTCGACGAAACAGATTCCGGTCTCGATATCGATGCCCTCAAGACAGTGGCCGAAGGCATAAACCGTTTCCACAACGATACGAATGGGATCCTCTTGGTCACTCACTACCAGCGGTTACTGAACTACGTAAAGCCAGACTATGTACACGTCATGATGGACGGTCGTTTAGTCAAATCCGGTGGCCCTGAATTGGCCCTGCAGCTCGAAGAAGACGGTTATGACTGGGTCGAGGCCGAGACACAAACGGTTGAGGTGCAATAATGGAACCAACTAAGACGACAAGCCGGGACCTTAGTGATCTCAATGATGACTACGCGAGGCGGTACGGCTTTCATGATCCGGTCGATTATTTTCACAAAGGCGCAAAAGGGATTAATCACGAAGTAGTCGAGATGATCTCGCGCATGAAGAAAGAGCCGAAGTGGATGAATGACCGTCGCCACCGGGCGCTCGACATCTTCCTTTCCAAGCCGACCCCCAATTGGGGGAACACCGAGCTTCTGGGCGAAATAGACTACGACAACATCTACTACTTCATGAAGCCTATCGAAAAACAACAGACCGACTGGGATGATGTGCCTGAATACATCAAGACCACCTTTGACCGGCTCGGCATTCCCGAAGCCGAGCAGAAGTTTCTTGGGGGGGTCAGCGCCCAGTATGAATCCGAGGTCGTCTACCATTCTATGCGCGACGATCTGAAAAAGCAGGGAGTCGTGTTCTTGGACATGGACAGCGGTCTGCGCGAGTACCCGGAAATAGTGCAAGAGTACTTCGGCACTGTAATACCTTCTACCGACAACAAGTATGCCGCGCTGAACACTGCGGCCTGGTCGGGCGGCTCGTTCATCTATGTTCCTCCCGGACTAAGAGTCGATATTCCGTTGCAGGCGTATTTTCGTATCAATGCTGAAAACATGGGACAGTTCGAACGTACCCTGATCATTGCGGACAAGGGATCTCGAATACACTACATCGAAGGATGTACGGCGCCGGTCTACTCCACCGATTCTCTTCACTCGGCAGTTGTCGAATTGATCGCGATGGATGACGCCTACATCCGTTATACGACCATTCAGAATTGGTCACGAAACATTTATAACCTGGTGACAAAGCGCGCAACAGCCCATAAGAATGCGACAGTTGAGTGGGTCGATGGCAATCTCGGCTCCCGCCTGACTATGAAATACCCGTGCATTCAACTTGTCGGCGAGGGCGCGCGCGGCGAGATACTCTCTGTTGCCTTTGCGGGCACTGACCAGCATCAGGATACAGGCGCCAAGATGATACACGCGGCCCCCAACACTTCGTCGCGCATCACCTCAAAGTCGATTTCAAAGGACAATGGCCGCAGTTCCTATCGTGGTCTGGTCAAGATACACAAGAGCGCGACCAACGTCAAAGTGTCTGTCGAGTGCGACGCATTGCTGATCGGCGAGGACGCTCGTTCCGACACATACCCGACTATGGAAATCGACAACGACCTGGTTAAAGTCGAACATGAAGCACGTGTTTCAAAAGTTGCTGAAGAGCAGTTATTCTATTTGACCAGCCGGGGACTGACCGATGACAACGCCCGGCTTCTGATCGTCAATGGCTTTATGGAGCCATTCACCAAGGAACTGCCGCTCGAGTATGCAGTGGAACTCAATCGTCTCATCGAACTTGAAATGGAAGGATCGATAGGCTGACTATATGAACCATACGGCATTAGATACTGAGATTACATCGATCGACCAGATAAAGGCTCTTAAACCGGAACTGCAGCGCGGCCCCCTCTGGTTGAGAGAGAAACGCAAATGCGCGGCGGAGTTGTTCAACGCGACTCCTCTTCCCCCTCGTGGGCTGCACCTGTGGCGCTACACCGACCCGGCCATGTTCCTATTTGACCAGACCAAGGTTGTTGACGGCAGCTTTGCCTCGGCAGACAGCCGCATCGAACAGGATGAGTTGCCTAACATTGCCAAAGGTCATATCAGTGCTGTTGTCCATGACCTTGGTGGTCGTGACATTACAGTCCACCTCTCGAACGATATTGCAAAACAGGATGTTGTTGTGACTTCGTTGTCGCAGGCCGTTCAAACACACCCTGAACTTGTGCAAAAGCACTTGTATAGCCTGGTGGACGAATCCAACGGCAAGTTTGAGGCCATGAATTCAGCTCTGTGGAACGACGGCATCTTCATCTACCTGCCCAGGGGAGTAGTGATTGAAAACCCAATCCATCTCTTTCGACGCGGTGGCGGCGCCGGTTCGGCGCAATTCCCCAGACTACTAGTCGTTGCGGATCAGGGAGCAGAGATCACTGTTGTCGATGAATACCTGGGAGACGGCCAGGGATCTCAGGAAGATACGGCCTATTTCAATGGTGCCACAGAAATAATCGCAGGCAATGATAGTCGCGTTCAATATGTACTGCTGCAGAGACAGGATGAGGGAGCACGGTCATATCATACGTATCGTGCCCTCGCAGGAAACAACGCACGGGTTGTTACAGTTATGCTCTCTCTTGGCGCATCTCTATCAAAACAAAACTGTGGTGTTATCTTAGGTGGCCCCGGTGCAGAAAGCAGCATGTTTGGCTTACTCTTTGGCACTGGTAGGCAACAGTTCGACAGTCACACGTTGCATCACCATAAGAGCGGCAACACTCGGTCGGATATAGACTTCAAAGTAGTACTGGGTAATCGCGCCATGTCTGCCTACACCGGCCTGATACGCATCGATCACGATGCCGCCTGCTGCGAGGCATACCAGGAAAATCGCAACCTGCTGCTCAACAAGGGCCCCCGTGCGGAAACAGTGCCGGAACTTGAGATTCTTAACGAAGAAGTCAGTTGCTCCCATGGAGCCACAGTCGGACCAATCGATCCCGAAGCACTCTTCTATCTGGCCGCTCGCGGAATAGCTCGGCAAGAAGCTGTCCGAATGATTGTGTCCGGATTTGTTGCCTCCACCTTGAAGCAACTTCCCAGTGACTTGCGCGAACGTGTATCGACGATTGTACAGAAACGCATGGAGGCAATCTGACATGGCCGAATTCAAGCACGTCGCCGATACCGATGACGTACCGGAAGGTTGTCTGCGCTCATTTTCCATAGGATATGATCGCGTCGTTATCTGTCACACCCCGGAAGGCTTTTTCGCCTTGGCCGACGAGTGTTCACACGACGGAGCGCCAATCAGCGCGGGACACATTGACGGTAACCAGATCGTCTGCCCC
>JBHHVC010000228.1:0-4572 GCA_046754125.1 Candidatus Zixiibacteriota bacterium | reverse complement strand
ACTGATATTGACCGGATCGGCAGCAGTGTAGTCCCAATCCTTACCCTGTAGCGGAGGTCCAGCGACCTTGATCTGGAAGCCGTCGATAACGGGATAATCGGAATTGCCGGATTGGTTAGTCTGCTGAGACAATACATTGGTGCCTGCCGTGAGATCGTCCAGATTCCATGCGGTTGAGGCAAAAGTTGTCTCGGGCGGTGATTCGGAATTGTCAATGCTGACAACGAACGAACCGGATTCAAAGGTCACCTGGTACGTGTGGCCGTTCAACACCCTTGGATCGATTACAACCGGCCCAACTGTTCCGTCTGAGGTTCCGGTCGAATTCGTCGATGCCAGGACATCACCAAAGTCATTGTTCCACTCCGTACCGGCCTCTTCCTGCTGTGGAGTAGCCTTGACAACTGTTGCAGAAGTCAGCGTCTTCGGAGTCTGATCCTTATCGTAAGAGTAAGCTTCGACTCTGAAGAAATAATCGGTCATGTTCGAAAGAGAACCACCGTTGAGCGCATCAACGGAGGTGCCGTATGTTCTCGATATTTCGTTGTCGGAACCGAACTTAACCGGCTGCTCGATAACAACACCATCTGCCAATGAGAAAGCTTCATCAAAGATGATGCCCACATCGTCATTGACATCAAAGTTGGCAAGCCGCTTCCACGGCCCGGAAGCCGTCGGTCCCTGAAGAACCGTGTAGCCCTGGAAAGGAAAATCGCCAGGGTTCGTCTCCGATGCATTGGTCCAACTCAGCGATACCGTCCGACTGGTCAACGAGACATCAACAACTGGTGCTGCCGGGGGAGTTGGAAGCTGGAAGTCCAACTCGTATGCTGATTGCGCGAAACGATCGAAAAACTTCAGGGCCGAGATCGAAGTCAGACGATCCGATCCCTGTCCTACCACAACCGCTGCAATAATCTCGACCGAGTCGTTGGGAGCAAAGGTAATAGGACCGGTAGTCTGCATCCAGCGGCGATCTGCCGGCGCAAAATCGAGATCACCGGTTCCGGCGACAGGATCGCCCGGGAAGGCGAACTTGGTACCGTTGGCAAGCGGAGCGCCATTGTTGGATGCGTCCAGACCATTCATATACTGGTAGGTCCAGACAAAGTTCTGAGGGTCGGTACCGTTGATATACATATTGAATGAAGTCATGCCCATGTTGGCCGTGTCGGGGTGGTCGATTCCCCACATCTTGGCCGTATCGCCCGGGCTGGCAACCAATGGCCCCTGGAAGAAATCAAACCCAACGGCCGGCGGCCGCGAACCGAAGTCGTTATCGTTGTTTGTAGCATTATAGCAGTAGCCCAGACCAATTGTCGTATCGCTGCCGACAAAGTCGTCACTGGCTCCTCCAAGGTCGGGATCGGCCCACAAAGAGATGAAGTAGTTATTAAGGGTCTTGCTCCCTTTGTTGTAGACCCGATAGCGCATAAAGACGGCGTTTCCGAGCGCATCCTCACGATCAAAGGCAAAGATCGACTGACGTACTTCGATTCCCAAAGGCAGAGTCGATGAGGCATCGTTGGTCTTGGTGGCTGGATTCGCGTCCGTGTATACACACCACAGCATTTCATCACCGGTGAGGGCCGGCTTACCCAGCGAATCAACCGGTGCACCCTGATCAGTCGGCCAATTGGTGTAGTCGCTGTTCGGGTTGCTCTCCATGCTGTCCTTGTAAAGCCTGTAGATGCGATACTGCGGCAGAATGTCGGCGTCGGTGGTAAAGGTACCGCCAGTCATAGGGCCCGGGAAGTACTCGTTGGAGTATTCGGCCACAACGGTCAGCGTATCGCCGGTAGCAGCATCCTCGCCTCCCATCCAGACACCTGCAGCAAAAATAACCGAATTGTCATTTACGCCGCTGGTAATATCCTCCACCGATGTGAACGGGAAATAGAGTCCGTCGCTTTTGCCCAGGGTGTTGGCAGCCTGGTTGGCAAAACCGCCCTGGTTGGTGACAAACATCAGGATTTTGTTGACAGCGATCCAGGACTCGGTGTCCAGTGCTGTCGCCTGAGTTTGGGTCTTGGACCTTGTCCAGACAGGTCGTTCGGCATATGCCGGCAAACATACCAGCAACGCCAGACAACCGATGAGCAATTTGTGTTTCATAGGTAGCATTCCCTGCCTTCCCTAAAAGGCCACCCGCAGACCAAACATGATCTGCCGCGGGTTGCCATAGTTTTGCGGGTTGTTTTCTTTTAGCTTGAACTCCTCGGAAGCTGTCAGGTTCTTCTCGCTGTCCAGATCGGGAGTGGCGTTCGCGAAGGCTTGACCCGCCTCTGATGCCAGCCAATTGGTCGTATTAGCCCGACCGGTCGATTCGTAGACATTGAAAACATTGTCGCGATCAAGAAGGTTCTTGACCCAGACAAACGGCACAACTTTGTAGTCGCCAAAATTAAATGTCTTCTCCGCCTTGAGGTCGATAAAGAATGTCCACGGGCCATAGCTGGAATTACGCGGGGCATCGGCCGACGGGGCGGTAGCGCCGAGCGTGACCTCATTAAACACCTTTGAAGGGGCATAAGGCAGACCGCTCGCAGCCGTGATAAGCACATTCACGCCGGTGTTTTCCAGCGGGTGCATATCGCCCATCAACGGACCGCCTCCGGGGCCAGTGCGCCAGTCGATATTACCGACCACACTGTGCCGCTGATCGAAGTCAAGCGCTGCCGACTGCTTTGGCGCATCGGCCGCCTGCCATGCAACGTTACGCTGGGTCGTTGCAAACGATCCGGTACCGTTCGCGTAGGTCAGTGTGTATTTGGCATTCAGGTATATGTTGTTGGTACGCTGCATTGTGAACGCAAATTCCAGGCCTTTGACAGTTCCGTAGTCCTGGTTCACAAATGTAGCATAGCTGTTTGGCGAAGCAGCCTGGTTGATCACCTGAATCTGGTCGACAATGTCCTTATAGAAGGCTGCAACGTCGACGACAGTGTTATCACCCATCTGATGGGTCAGGCCAAGTTCATATTGCGTGATCTTCTCCGGCTCCAGATTCGGATTGCCGAAGGAGACAAAGTATCCGCCGAGGTTGACCTTGTGTTGAAAGTAGTCATCGCCGACGTACAGGTTGGCCAGGTCAGGCCTCTGGAAGAACTTTCCGTAGTTCAGTCGTAACTGTGTGACATCACTGACTGGAAAGGCAACACCCAAACGAGGCGAAACACGAGTAAACTTCTCGCTGTCCTCAAGATCGGTATCCAATTCCAAAGTGAATGCATTGGCATCGTTTAGTGTATCCGGATCCAGCGGCTTGGCGGGATTCTTAATCCGGTTGGCCTTATAGTCAAAGTAGTCAAGACGTACACCGGCGTTGATGATCATGCCACGCCACTCAAAGCGATCCTGGATGTAACCAGCGAAGTTGATCGGGTTCTTTACAGAATTCCGCCCGTTCTCATCGTCGATCTCGTTGGCCAATGAATCGTAGCCGAAGCGGTTGATATCAAGATAGTTGTCGACATCATCGGGGTCATCGGGATCGCCAATCTTAGCCGGAAAAAAGTGTTGGAAATAGCGCATCGTGTGTCGCTGGAAATCGACACCGACTTTGACCGTGTGGTACGGACCCATCACTGTGTTGATGTCACCCTTAATACCAACGTAGGCGGCCTTACGCTTGAGGTAATCATCCCAGACATGTCCCTCATCCCAGAAAAGTGTTCTGGTATTGAATCGAGCATTTCCGCCGGGTTGGTTATAGGCAAGGAGGTCTTCGCGCAAAACCCCGTCGCCACGGAAGCGCTCAGTGACAAAATAGGAGCCACTGAGGTTATAAAATGTTTTGGCATTTAAGGTGTGTGTGATTTTGGCGTTATATCCCTGGTTCTTGTCATCATAGTAGGGCATGTGGGCAAGGTTGAAAAGATAGTTGTGCTGGTACTCGCTCCATTTGTCCTGCGACCCGTTGGTGCTGAGCAGGAGCTTGAAGTTCGGAGTGATATCGAAATTTAACTTACCCTGCCAGGACCAGCCGTCCAGCGAGTTTTTCGGCAATAATTTCGAGCCGTTTGACAGGACGCTTTCCGTGATTGAGGATGGCGCCCGGTCGCCCAGGTAGCGACGTTCTACCGATCCAAAGAAAGTGGCCTTGTCAAGGCCAGGTATCGGACCACCCAGGTCGGCCGAATACCAGTTGTTGTCGTAGCTATCGTCGGTTACGAAATCGGACACACCCTCTGCCGTTCCATGGTATTCGTTGGACCCCGAACTGGTGATGGTGTTTACAATACCGGCCGACACGTTACCGTACTCAGCCGGGAAGCCTCCGGCAATGATTGAAACTTCTTGGATGGCGTTGTTACTGATGTTTGCCGTCGAGATCCCCGACAGTGGATCCTGCTGGGAAAAACCGTCGACGTAATAGGCGACATCAGAGCGCCTACCACCGCGAAGGTTTAGCTCACCCTGCTGGTTGCTCTCGCGGCCACCGCGAAAGCGTGTCACCGCATTAGGTTTGGACCGAACTACAGAGTTCTGAATCCCGACAACCTGTTCAAATCCGCGCGTCGGCAGGGCCACGAGCTGGTCCTTCTTGACAATGCTGATTGTTGCTGTCTT
>JBHHVC010000227.1:0-4590 GCA_046754125.1 Candidatus Zixiibacteriota bacterium | reverse complement strand
ACGTGGCCGTTGTTCCGGAAGAACCTGAAGCTCCGACCATGCCAAAACGCCCTGAAGGCGCGGGATATACCGTGCAGGTAGCCGGCTGTGAATCGCAGGAATACGCCCGACACCTGATCGGATTGTATACCGAGCGAGGGTATGAGCCGTACATGACAACGATTACAATCGAAGGCCAGTTGTTTTACCGGGTTCGCATGGGTCTATTTCCGTCGGTGGCTGAAGCGAGCCGGCTGAGGGCCGACCTGAATGATCGCTTTTCAATCGAGGCTTGGATAGACTACACCAACTGACTTGACTGTTCCTGAAGAGGTCCACGGGTCAGGGTTTCTGTGATAACGGCAGTTGGCGCGATAGGGACGCTGGCCCACAGACCTGATCCTTAGTGCCCTTAAGAAGAACATCAGTTTATCCGAATACCCATGAAAAGCCACACCGCATACCTGACATTCAATACCAAGCTGCGGCGGGAGTATATCAATATCACACCGGAAGTTGAACAAGAGTTGGCCAATAGCGGCATCGGAGAGGGACTAATCCTCGTCTCCGCCATGCATATCACCGCCGGGGTCTATGTCAATGATGCCGAGGACGGCCTGATTGCCGATATCGACGAGTGGGCCGACAACATTGCACCGCAGGGTCCCGATTATCGCCATCATCGCACAGGTGAAGATAACGGCGATGCCCACCTGAAGAACCTGCTGATAGGGTCACAGGTGACACTGCCAATCACCAAAGGGAGGCTGGATTTCGGCCCCTGGCAGCAGATATACTACGCGGAATTCGACGGCCGTCGCCGCAAGCGTGTGATTATCAAGATAATTGGCGAATAAAGTCTCGCCGGTTCGCACCGATACTAGTGATCAATGGATATGGCGCAGTGATGTGACTGGCTTGCGCCAATCACATCGCATTCGCTGATTGACCCTAACATTGAAGACATTGGGAAGTCGCAGGCAATTATGTCTAATCCACTTGTCACTATCGGCATTACCTGTTTCAACGATGAGAGCTACCTTCGCCAATGCTTGGATTCAGTGCTGGGGCAGACTTATCAACCGATCGAAATCATGGTCGTTGATGATTGTTCTACCGACGGCACAAACGAGATTTTGTCGGCATACGAACATCAGGTCCGAATTATCCGGCACGCTTCAAACAGCGGTAGTCTGGTTCAGGGGCGAAAGGATGTCATTGTTTCTGCTTCAGGACAGTATGTGGGGCATCTTGATGCTGACGATATGCTCGAACCGGACTTTGTCAGTCGGCACATAAGCGAGTTCGCCCGAGACCCGGAACTGGACTGGGTAGCGTCCAATGTCAAATTGGTCGACGGCAGTGGCAAGCTGATTCAGAAGTGGTCATACGATAAGTTCCCTACTTACATCGTGCAGGCGCTCTTTCAGGGATTTCAGAACGCCGCTGTCGCCCTGCCAAAGAACGGTATCTTCAAGATGTCGTTCATCAAACAGAACAGTCTGAGCTGGTACCAGTTCCCCAATACCGCTCAGGGTGAAGACGCCCTGACCTGTGTCAAGTACCTTGAATGCAACCCAAAGGTAAAACTGATTAACGAGTTTCTTTGGTCTTACCGCATGCATGAGAGCAACATGAGTTCCGTCGTCGCCGAGCGAATCAAAATGATCATAGACCTCAAAGAGTATTACATTGAACGTTTTAACGAGATGGTCTATATGTTCGACCCGGCCATGCTAACGGTGCCATACAATAGCGACCAGTATAACGCACTCAAGTACTACCTGATAGCAAAGGACTTCCTCAATGCCCGGAACGGCTTCAAAATGCCCCGGCTACATGCGCGGAAAGTCAACCGCCGCGAAATCGAGCCGTACCTGACGCTCTTCGATCCGGTAATCCGAAAATATGCCAGGAAGTCGCTCGACTGTTGCGATGCCTACAGCGAAGGGGTCGACGCTCTGCTGTGCGAATTGGCTGGGGGGCACGATTTCGTCAAGATCATCTCTTTGATGGACAAAGGAAGTTTCTGTGACGCTCAGAATCTTTTGACCAAGATACTTGAAGAGGATTCGAAATCTATACATGCCTTGCGTATGATCGGTGAGTGTTGCTACGCGACCGGCGATATAGATGCCGCCGAGCAGCACATGGCCAACGCACTAAAGCTGTCCCCCAACGATCCCCTGATTCTGAATGATGCCGGAGTGATCTTCTTCGGGAGGGGTGACTACAGCCGTGCCAATGCTGCCTTTGATCGTGCTCTAAGTGAAAACCCGGACCTTGAAGATGCCCATTTGAACCGGTGCAACCTTGCAGGCACGGCTGGGAAACGAGGGCGACTTGATTCCTCAATGGGAGCGAAACTAGTCAGTTCGCTTCAATGGCTCAGTCAGAAAGAAGAGGCTTCGGCCCGCTCAGCAATACTGGAAGAGAACATGAGTCTGCGATCCGAATGCATGACACGGTTTGGGAAAATATACACTGTCCCATATCGGATCATGCTCCATCAGCCCTCGAATGGTGCACTGAAATACCTTATGGAAAGCTGGCGCCAGTGCCTGAATCACATGGGTATACAGGCATATCTGTTGCCCTGGGGAGTCGAGACTCAGCCGGCACTTGAAAGATTTCAACCTGACCTGCTGATTACCGTTGCCGATCCGGCCTTTTTCGAGCATCTCGATACGGACGCAATCGCGAAATACCGGCGAGATCGTGGCTTGGTGATCGGGCACATTTCGACATTTGAGGCACAGTTTGAACCGTGCGACTTCTATATCACTTTCCATCTGGATCCATCGCGTGATCCGATTATGAGCCGTGCTGACAAGCCGCTCGTTTCAGTGCCGTTTGCGTTCAATCCGATTGTGCACTACATGCGGCCAGGTCGCGAATTGTGGGATTTCTTCTTCGTCGGCACCAATTCGCCATTTAAGAAAGAGGAGACAGAGCAGTATCTGGCTCCCCTTGTGATGGCCTCGGGCTATTCGGGGATTCTAGCAGGAGTAGACTGGAATATAGGTCTTGGTGAACTGTCGGTCGCGGATGCCGTCTGGTTTTACAACTCCGCCCGCATCTACCCCAACTACCACATTGCTCGCCAGATGAACGAGTTTAACGAGGTGAACGAACGAACATATATCCTACCGGCGATGGGCGGCTTCCAGTTAGTCGACAATCCTGTGGCCATGTCCGAACTGTTTGGGCCGGACGAGATGGCGGTTGCATCCTCGCCGAGCGAATACCAGGAGATGTTTGCGCATTTTCTTGTGCATCCGCAGAAGCGAAATGACTACATTCAACGCGGAATGCGGCGGGCCTGGCGGAGCCATAACCTTTTTGAGCGTCTGGTCGCGCTGATTGAGTTCTTGAAGTCGAACGGCTTGTATTGCAGCGACCAGTTGCAGGTATTACAGCCAATCGGGGAATCAAGAGCCGTTCCCAAGCCTGAGTCTGCAGTTCAAACAGACTGAAAAACGCTCGGAAAATATTTCGCCCGAAGTGCTGGAGAGTTAGCATTTTCTCAACCGACACACGCAGTATCGGCGAGGTTGCTACTACCCCTCTTTGTTCGGCACTTCGATGTTGCGGCGCTTCAGGAAGCGATCAAAGAACTCAACTTGCTTGCGGTATTCGGCAATAACGTTCACACGCTTGGACGCGCCGTGCCCTTCGTCGGGGAATATCAGCGAGTCAACAATACCGCCGTTACCGGCTACCGCCGCAAGAATCTGACGTGCCTCACCGACCGGTACGCGCGGATCGTTCTCACCATGTATAACCAGAAGAGGCGTCTTGATATCTGCCGCTTTGTGAATCGGTGAAATGGAGTTTAAGAATTTCGGATCACTCAGGGGACCGTATTCCGACTCCCGCAAGGCACGACGATACGCCTTGGTGTTTTCGAGAAACGTCTTGAAGTTGGCTATTCCGACCACATCGATAGCAGCACTAAAAAGGTCGGGATACTCGGTGATCATCCCTAAAACAACATAGCCACCATAAGAGCCACCCCGAATTCCGATGCTTCCTTTTTCTGTGTAGCCATTATCGATCAGGTACTTGACGGCAGCACGATAATCTTTGAGGGAGTTCTTACGGTTTTTGTAGTTGTCGAGATTCATATAGTCGCGGCCGTATCCAGATGAGCCGCGCGGATTTACGGCAATGACACCATACCCGTTTAGCATCAGGTACTGAATGTTGCGAATAAAGTACGGTTTGAACTGACTCTCCGGTCCGCCGTGCGCATGGACCACAAAAGGAATCCGCTGACCGTCCTTGTAGTCTGGCGGCAGGTAGAGAAAAGCGGGAATATCGAGACCATCGAAGCTCTTGAACTTTATCAGTTTGGGGTCGGTGAAGATGCTACGGTCGATTCCGGCATAGATGGAAAAAGTTAGTTGCTGCAAATCGCCAGTCGATGGGCTGTAGCGCCAAACATCTGGAGCGCGTGTAGGCCCGGTAAAAGAAATCAGCATGTTGCCATACTTGTCGGAGCCACCCATTCCAATAATCCCATCCAATGCTGGCCCCGGTATTTCTTTGCCTGATTCGACCTCACGAATCTTCAACCGCAAGTAACCTTCCTCGTTTACCGTGGCGGCC
>JBHHVC010000226.1:0-4594 GCA_046754125.1 Candidatus Zixiibacteriota bacterium | reverse complement strand
CATCGACCCCTCGAGGCGGATGCCTACACTGCCCCCAAAGCGCGGTGTTTGTGGCGCCGCTTAAGTCCACCATAAATAAATGGTGAGCCACCGGACTGAGGACTTTGTTCCGGAGCTTCTTACTCGCTGCAAGTGGCGCCAACCGAAAAGCAGGCGAAGCACCTGTGATGTCGCAACATAATCCGTACCGAACGGGCACTGGTCAGGGTTCGACCAAGCATATAGTCGGGATCATCGTCCACGAGAGTACAGGCAACCACGCCTACAGCGCCGTTTGTTTTGGCCACCATCTTGCTGTAGCTGCACATAAATCCCGTACGATCTTGTTCAGTCTTGAATGTGGCCATGCAGTTTTCGGTGATATCAGGCACATCACGTTTTGAACCGGGCGCGGCATAGTCTGGAAAGGCTGCAATATACAGATCATCGGGCAGACCTGCATTCTTCAATATGGAGCGAAAAACCCGTTCAATCTCTTCCGTCCTCTCCTTTGCACTCGCCAGCCGAGCAATCGAAACACCAAAGCCCATACGATGAAGTTCAGCCAGACTGCTCAGGGCCGCATCGAAACTACCTTTGCCGCGTCCGCTATCATGCCTTTGTGCGTCGGGATAATCGAGGCTGACCCGAAAACTGACCTTGTGCGGCTTCTTGGTCAATGCCACAAGTTCATCCAGCCTGCTGGCCAAAGGCTTGGTGCCATTGGTCAGGACCAGAGTTTCGCAAAAGTCTAAAGAGTAGTCCAGCATCCGAACAATGTCACGGTTGACAAATGGCTCACCTCCGGTGAATGAAAACTGCTGCACTGAAAGGCCTATTGCCTCTTCGGCAAAGGGCCGAAAATCGTCGAATGTGAGAAGGCCGATCCGGTTGTCGCCGGGATGGGAACCCTCAAAGCAAAAGGGGCATTCTAGGTTACAAACGGAACCAGTATGAAACCAGAGTTCCCGGAGATCGGTCGGTTGAATGTACCCACGCGGTTCGCCGCTGGGAGTCATTCTCCAATCATGATTCGCAATATGGTAAACAACATCGCTGCTCATACTAGATCGCGGCGAGTATCCGCCTGCAAACTGGCTGGCTGTCTGAAAATAACACACATATCACTGCCAATTATAGTAAATTATCTCGTTATCTGGCAATTGTTATTCATAACCATTCTTGCTAGTGAAAAGGAAAGGCCTTGACGATATGGAAAAAGGGAGTATTGTTGTACTGCAACTACTGCTCAAACCGGCGGGAGCCGATCCAAGCGAGCGATTGGAACTCCGGCTGTGTGATCTAATGGAGGACTTATGAGATCGTCTACCCCGGTTATGTCACTTCTGGTCTTTATACTGCTGGTGGCCGCCAATTCTCTATTCGCTGCGCCTCCCGTTGTTGTCAATCGGTTACGCCACGACCCGGCGGTCAGAATCTATCAGGAAAACCTGAGGGGAGAGGCCAGCTTTGTTTCCGGGCAGTTGGCGCAATCGATTAGTCGCGGCAGTGAAGAGCAGGCCAGCCTTGCCTTTTTTGAGGCAAACAAGGATGCCTTTGGGCTTAAGGAGCCGTCGACTGAGCTGTCGCTACGTCGCCTCGATGTCGATCGCCTGGGGCACCGGCATTTACGCTTTGACCAGTTATACAACGGGGTTCGTGTCTACGGAGCGCAGATGCTCTCCCATATTTCCACCGACGATATTCTCACAACTGTCAATGGCCATTATGAGTCTGATCTGTCAATATCGGTACTGCCGTCGATCCCGGCATCCGAGGCTATGCAGGTTGCTATCGGTGATCTTACCGTTGGTCGCAACAAGCGAAGCGAGGGAAGGGCGGAACTCGTCATTTTCCCGTGGGAAGAGGCAAAGTACCTTGTCTGGAATCTCACTTTGCTCACCGACGCACCACAGGGACGGTGGGAGTATTTCATAGATGCTCACTCTGGCAAGATCATATTAAAAGCCAACAGGATTATGACAGCCGAGGCTGTCGGCACAGGTACTTCAGTCATGGGTACGCCACGAAACCATATCGATTCCTGGTTTACGGGATCAAGCTATCAGATGATCGACCGGACAAGGCGTGCGGGTAACGACCTGCACGGTCACGGAGGTTTGATGGCGGCTGGAGCCGACATAGAAACCAGAGTTGCCGGAGCGTCCCTGCCCGGCAGTATCGCTGTCGACGCTGATAACGTATGGTCTGATGCGGCACAGCAATCGTCGGTCGATGGCCACGTCTACACCGCTTTAGTCTATGACTGGTGGCTGCGAGAGTTCGGTCGCAACAGTTACACCGACGCCGGAAGTTCGATGCTGGTCACGGTCGATTACAGCGGCCAAGGTTCCAACAATGCCTTCTGGAACGGAAGCCGAGTGGTTTTCTGGAGTTGGAGCGGAAGCTGGCGGTCACTGGCCGGGGCGCCCGATGTGGTCGCTCACGAGTGGGGCCATGCCATAACGCAGTTCACATCGGGATTGATCTATCAACAGGAATCGGGAGCTCTGAATGAGTCATTTTCTGATATGATGGGCGCAGCCTTCGAGTGGGCGCATGACTCGCTGGACCCGGGAGACTGGTACATGGGCGAGAATGGACAGGTGCAGGGAACAGGGTTTCGGTCCATGTCCGATCCACATTCCAAAGGGGATCCTGACACTTACGGCCCCGTTGACCAGAACTGGGTACCGGTTATTGGTTGCACTCCGACCAGCGGCAACGACTGGTGTGGAGTGCATACAAACAGTGGGGTCGGGAATAAGTGGTTTTACCTTTTGTCCTCAGGCGATATACACAATGGGGTAAGCGTAAATGGCATAGGAGTGGAGAACGCTGCTCTTGTAGCCTATCAGTCCAACGCATTCTACTGGGGTCTCTGGACCAACTACCATGAGGCCGCACTGGGAACGATTGCCGCCGCCGTCGATCTGGATACTTCGTGGTCATGGGCGGGAGAAACGGCACTGGCCTGGGATGCCGTTGGCGTGTCGACAGTGGATCCTGACCTGAACTTCACGGCCGACACAACCATCGGATGGGCACCCCTTACAATTAATTTCACCGCTGCTTCTGGCCTGAGCGTCAATAGCTGGACCTGGGACTTGGGCGACGGCGACTCGGCCTTTGTCCAATCTCCACAGCATACCTACTCGGACGGTGGACCGAATAATGTCTCACTGGCTATCACCGCTGGGTCAGAGAATCGCTTCTACCGGCGCAACGATTACGTACTCGTTCTCGCAGACACTATCCTGGCAACGAACGTAGGCGCCGATCCGGGCCAGAAAGTGGCGGTCGCAGTTTCTGCTGTGAACAACTTTGATCTTACGGAGTTGATAATCCCCTTCGAGTTGTCCGGCGATTTGATCGTTACGTTCGATTCGTTCTCGACAGTCGGCTGCCGTACGGACTATTTCGAAGTTCAGCAGTACATTCATTTCGATGCCGGCAACCGACGATACACGGTTCGGCTGCGACCCTCTACCGATGGCAGTCAGCCTGATCTGCCGGCAGGTACCGGACCAGTGCTGAAGATACATCTGACTATTCCATCAAATGCCACTCCGGAACAGACAGCCAATTTATTGCTGGCAGGATATCTCAACTACGAACCGATGTTCTTCTCTAGTCTAGTCTCTTTCACTCCCGAGTCCAAATCCGGAATGGTTGGCGGCGGCGGGTGCTGTGTCGGTATACGCGGCGACGTTAACGGCGATGGTAGCGACGCGGACATAGTCGATTTGGTCGCGCTGGTAGATAACCTGTTTGGACCGGGATCGCCATTTCCCTGCCCCGCCGAGGTGGATATGAACAACGACTCATCGATTGGCGACATAATTGATGTAACCTATCTGGTCGACTTCCTGTTTGGTGGCGGGCCGCCGCCGGCAGATTGTCTGTAGAGTCTCTTCCGCTTAGCGGACTGTTTTTTTGTGGATAAATCAGTCACAGCTCTTGATAATGTCTCGGTGTTTGTGTGCAGACCAGTGTGAACCTGTTGGAGAAGATGCGTGAACACAGAAAAGCCGGTTAGTCTCGACATGAACGTTCGTGGTCTTGAACAGTCGGCCACTCTAGCTATAAACGATCGCAGCAAGCTGCTGCAAGCCGAGGGCAAACCGGTATATCGACTGGGCCTGGGACAGTCACCTTTTCCGGTGCCGTCGTCGGTTGTCGATGCGCTCAAGTTGCACGCTCACGAAAAAGCATATCAGCCCGCTCAAGGTCTGCCGGCGCTATGCGGCGCAGTGGCAGAGTTCCATCGCCGTAAGGACGGCGTCGAGGCATGTGGCGAAAATGTTCTGATCGGCCCGGGATCGAAAGAGTTGATGTTTGTTCTTCAAATAGTCTTCTATGGCGAACTGATTGTTCCGTCCCCCTGTTGGGTGTCATATGTGCCGCAGGCGAAAATACTCGGACGCAAAGTAAGTCTGGTTTCGACCGGGTTTAAGGATCGCTGGCATATATCGGCAGAGAGGCTGCGAGCGCACTGCGAACGACAACAGGATGACTACCGACCTCGCATCCTGATTCTGAACTACCCCGGCAACCCCGAAGGGTGCACCTACACGCCAGACGAACTCAAGGAGATCGCGGAAGTTGCGCGCTT
>JBHHVC010000225.1:0-4648 GCA_046754125.1 Candidatus Zixiibacteriota bacterium | reverse complement strand
GTTCAAGATCGGCCGCACTCTTGCCGAACTATTTGCCCACGAATATGCTCATCTGGCTCTGGCCGATCGACTGGGATATCACAGCGCGCCACGGTGGCTCGACGAGGGGCTGGCCATGTTCGTTTCTGCCGAATGGGCGTGGTCGGATAATCTGGCTATGGGGCGGGCTGCCGTGTTTGGCCATTTCTTCCGGCTGGACGCGATCGAAAAGGTCAACCGGTTTACTGAATCGCAGGCACACGTTGCATATGCTCAATCGTATTTGGCAGTCAAGTATATTCATGACGAGTACGGCCCGACAGCGATTAGTCTTCTGGTCAACGGGCTGGCCGATGGGCGGACACTCGATCAGGCACTGGTTGATGCGACGGGATCGGACACGCGCGGATTTGAGCAAGAATATAAGCTCTTTCTGAGGGAACACTATAACATTGAGACGTTGTTCATGGATACAATGCTATTCTGGGTGGGACTCGCAATAATACTTGTAGTCGGCGGCACACTGCGATATCGCAAGCGCCGAAAGTACTATCGCAAATGGGAACAAGAGGAACGGTTGGCCTCGACTGATTTCGACTATGGCGATCCCGATAATCCCGAGCAGACCGAAGATGACGAGCCTTGGCGAAGCTAAGCCACGAAATAGAGTATGTCTGCGTCAGACTCGGTATGGCGCTTGCGCGGTCACTGTCCGCATCCAATGCCGATCGGTTGGGCAGGTCTCTAGGCGCAGGAGCGTATCGAGTACTTGGCTCGCGCCGCGTCATTGCGGCTGACAATCTCCATCGCGCTCTTGGCCCTGCCATCAACGGGGGAGAGATAGACGGGATTGTTCGCAGTGTGTTCGAGAACATCGGGCGAACGGTAATCGAGTTAGCGCGTATCGATTTGGCGACGCCGCAGCAAGTCTTGAGAGTCGTCGAACCAATAAAAACTGACCTTCCGGCTAAGTTGCTAGAACAGAAGTCGGGAGCACTCTGGATTACGGCACATTTTGGCAACTGGGAGTTGTTGGCTTACTGGGCCTGTGCGGCCGGCTACCCGTTAGATATCATAATGGGCGAACAGCACAATCCAAGAATCAATGAACTGCTGATTGAGCTGCGAAAGGCAACCGGGGTGGGGGTGATTTCGACGAAAGGCGCGCTGCGACAAGTACTTAAGAGTCTTCATGGCGGGCGGTGGGTGGCGATGGCGGCCGATCAGCATGCTCCCGCAGGAAACCTCATTCTTGATTTCTTCGGCCGCAAAGCGTCCGTGGCAAGGGGCCCCGCAATGTTTGCTATCAAGGCTGACGTACCGATGGTTCCGGTGTTGCTCAGGCGAAAGTCCTATGACAGGCATCAGGTTCTTTTTGGCGACCCGGTATATCCCTTGAAATCGGGAGATATCGAACAGGATGTGACTGTGATGACCGAAACCTATCTGCGCTTTCTTGAGCGTATGATCACACGGTTTCCGGACCAATGGGCCTGGACACACCGTCGCTGGAAAGTAGATTAATCTATGGCAACTCAGGGAATGTTGTTGCGTACAAGCCTCAGTGCGGGTGATAACCGATCTTTTGATACGCCAGGGGCATTGGCAATGAATATCTGTTTCACAACACTGGCACACTCTTAGGTGTGTCATAGGAGGACGGAGTGAAGAGGAATCTATATATTGTATTGTTGGCTGGCCTTGTTTTGGGTGGATACTTTGTTGTCGACGCAATCTTCTCGCCATCTCAAACAATCCCCACTATCGCTGCACGTCGGGGTGAGTTTGTCATATCGCTGAATGAAAACGGAACGGTTCAGGCCAAGCGAGCGGTAGGGCTTTCGGCGCCTCGTGTGCGCGGAATGCAGATCACCTGGCTGGCCCCGGAAGGTTCAGTGGTAGCAAAAGGTGATCCGGTCATTCGATTCGATGCCAGCAAACAGGAGGCCGATCTGGCCGAGCACGAGTCTACGCTCAAGATCAAGAAAACCGCCCTCTCGCGTGCTCGCCAGGAATTCGTTATTCAGGAAAAGCAACTCACTCTTAATTTAGAAAAAGCCCGCCGAACTTATCTGGAAAAAAAGCACGAGGCTCGCCGCGTGGCTGAAGAATCCAGGATGGAAAAAGAGCTGGCCGAACTTAATTTTGAGGCCAAGCTGGATCAGTTGACTGCCGACGTGGAAAAGGCCGAACTGGAAGTTCAACGAGCCAGCGACAAAGTCAATCTGGCTCAGAAGGAGCTAAGTCAAACCGTCATAGTGGCGCCGATTCCGGGAATGGTCGTGTATCTTGAAATCTGGAAGGGAGGGCAGATGAGCAAGGTGCAGGAGGGCGACTCACCCTGGCCCGGTCAGCAACTGGTAAACCTGCCGGACCTGTCCGAGATGATGGTAGAAACGGCGGTGTCGGAAGTAGACGCCAGTAAAGTCGACAGCGGACAGAATGTTGTAGTCACGCTCGATGCCTTTCCAGACAATCGTTACGTTGGCACGGTAACGCGAAAAGGAACACTTGCCCGCAAGAAGGACAATAGTTCGACAATAAACGTCTTTGATGTTGAGGTAACGCTGGAGGATCCCGGAGAGAACTTCAAACCGGGCATGTCTGCATCCTGTCGCATAATTGTCAAGCGCATTGACGACATGGTTTCGATACCACTCGAAGCAGTATTTGAGCGGGATGGTGCGACCGTAGTTTATCTCAAGAACAAGAAGCGACGCGATGTGACAGTAGGCCTTCGTAACGATATCGCCATTGAGATTGTATCAGGGCTTGAGGGCGGGGAAGACGTTTGCCTTCTTGATCCCACTCTCGACGAGCAAGGATTGCCCGGCGACAGAGCGACGGAACCGGAACTCAACAAAAGACCGGAATCAAAGAAAAAACCCGCAGGGCGCGGAAGAGGGCGTGGGCGCAAGAAGGGCTAGTGATGGACTATTGGCGCATCATTCGAATTGCATTCGACTCGTTGACCGGTCACAAGCTGCGCACAGTACTGACTATGCTCGGCATTATCTTTGGGGTGGGAGCCGTAATTGCTATGTTATCGATTGGCGAAGGTGCAAAGCGGGAAGCTCTTGAACAGATATCCATCCTTGGAATCAACAATATCATTATCAATGCTCGCATACCTACCGAAAGTCGTTCCTCCGATGCAGGGATGGCGCGCTCACCCGGTCTTTCGCTGTCAGATGGTGAGAACATCGCCGAGTTCGCAGATTACGTTGAGAATGTAGTTCCCCAGCGTTTTGAGGCTGCAACTACTGTCTATGCTCAATCGGAGGAGGCGCTTGTCAGAGTAGTTGCTACAGTTCCCCAATATGTGCTGTCATCCTCAATCGAAGTTCAGGATGGCCGGTTTATTACCGAGTCGGACCTGAGCACATTTGCCCAGGTTTGTGTTCTGGGTGCCCGGGCCAGAAGAGGTTTATTTGCCTTTTCTAATCCGATCGGTAGTATTGTGCGCATTGGTAACCTGAACTTCACCGTCGTTGGAGTAATGGCGGACAAGTATATTGGCCGTGGGAAGGTCGAAGGATTCGAGTTGAAGAACCTCAATGAAGACATCTATATTCCCCTCACAACAGCTTTGAAAAAGATTGATCGGGCTCTCTCGGGCGCGCGTAGTCGGCGATCTCGCATGGGCTTCGAGTCGCAGGGCGAGCAACAGAAATACCAGACACCCAAGATAGATCAGCTTACAGTTACCGTAAGAGAGCTGGAAGATGTTTCGCTTGTGTCCAGCCTCATCGAGCGACTGCTTGAGCGTCGCCATTTCGGAGTGGATGACTACGAGGTAGTGGTTCCGGAATCGCTGCTTCGACAGACGCAGAAGACACAGCAGATATTTAACATTGTAATGGGAGCCATTGCGGGGATATCACTGCTGGTCGGCGGAATTGGCATAATGAATATCATGTTGGCAACGGTGCTCGAGCGCACGCGCGAAATAGGGGTCAGCTTCGGCATCGGCTGGGGCGTGCACCGACAGAAGAAGAACTCGCCGCGCACGTAAAGCTGGATGTCGAGCACTTGCGCCGCGCCCTGGCAGACGCCAGCCTGGTATTGATTTCGCTCGACGCGCCCAACGGCAGCGACGATAGTCTCCACGAGAGTCTGCCCGACCCGACGACACAACTCGACCCTGATGAAGCCGTTTCCGAGCGAGAGATGCGACGCCAGTTGGGCGAAGCAATTCAGTCACTTCCGGAACGCGAACGACAGGTTCTGTCGCTGTATTACTTCGAAGAACTCACCATGAAAGAGATCGGATACGTGCTGCAAGTCTCCGAGTCGCGCGTCAGCCAGTTACACGCTAAAGCCGTACTCACGCTGCGGGTCCTGATGACGGCAGCTGCAGTGGAGCAGGACGTAGTGGTCACGAGCCGGCCGACGCCGGCGCTGGCGGCGGAGATGACAGCATGAACGACGGGCCTTCTTCGATCCACCTGCTGCGCAATACGACGTACCTGCTGTCGCTGGCCCGCCGCGCTGCGCTCGCCTCGGCCGATGCGAATCAACGCCAACAAGCCATCCAGCTCGGCCCGGTGCTCCGCGAGTTGAAGGGCCTCACGCGCGCCGTGGAGGTGTTACAGCCGGCAGGTACGCACAGCCGCCCGACAAGCGCACAGGCCGACGCCGGCCGCCCCTCGACGCCGGCCGCGGCAAC
>JBHHVC010000224.1:0-4650 GCA_046754125.1 Candidatus Zixiibacteriota bacterium | reverse complement strand
GTGAAACTCCCTCGGTGACAGTATGAGGCCCGATTGGATCGAGTACTGGTAGCTGGTTTCCGACTTCTACGACGGTTATTTCCACCGTCTCGAGATCGACAGCCAGAGAATCGTCTGTGGCGAAGAATGTAATGAAATATGTGCCCGACTGCGTAAAATCCGGCGTCCAGGCAAAGGAACCGGTGCCATCACCGTTGTCTGTGAAAACAACTCCTCCCGGAAGAGTTGAAGTAGTCAGTACAGGTGTGCTTTCGGCGTCAGTCGCTGATACGGCAAAGCCCAACGGTATATTCTCATCCACACTTTGAGGGCCGATCGGGCCAAGAACGGGAGGCTGGTTCTGCCCCGCAGCACTCACAAAGGACGTTGCTAGAAAGCACAGACCAAATACTAAATGTCTGAACAGTCTCGTCATGTTTCCCAAAAGCCTCTCTTGCTGCCGCTTCGTAAACAAGGCACTGTCATTAAGACTAAGATTCAAAGGCGCACTTCTTCCCAAGTCAGCTTATCCCCTGAGGGCACTAAGTAAAGCAACTGCCAAGCCGAATCCATGCTCATCGACCGCCAATAATGACGAAACAAGTAAGTTCTTGAAGGGCCATGTATTAGCCGGTCCGTGTATGTCTTGCCCAGATTATCAGCCAACCTTGCCATCCGTCACGACGCCGGTCGATTTCGATTTGTTGTCATCGGTTGCCTACAAATTGCAACGAGCCAGTACACGAAATACCACGCCTTTCATCCTGACGGTTCTTGAGCTGTTTCGAAAGCCTAAAAGCAGAGCTTCTGAGCAATCGTTTGTCACCAACAGAGAACATAGGATCGCAAGAAATCCGGTCCCCTGCTCACCACCTGTAAGACCAAGGTCGGCAGGTACTCTTAGAATATATTCATTATTGCCAAATCGTCAAGAGAATCAATTAGGCTGAGAATTGATCGGAACAGCTGCTTCGACGATGATTGAAAGGGTCAGACCATGAAACAGAAAAGCCACCGTCCGGAATCGAACCGGAGACCTACTGATTACGAATCAGTTGCTCTACCATCTGAGCTACGGTGGCTTTATTCGCGTGAATCGACCGGATGCCGATCAAGCTTTACGGCAGGCCAATTAAGCAGCTTTTCCCCGAAAGGCAAGACAAAAACCAGCATGCATGATTTGTGGGCCAATGAGAACGATCTCACTCACTTCCCGGTCTAACGAGTTCTTTTCCTTTGTGGGCGACGGCTCGTTTGCCTTGGCGGTTTCCGGGTAGGGTCAGTATGCGGCGTCGATGCAGGCTCGGGAGGTTCCTGAAGAGTTGGGGCGTGCAATGTCTTTTGGTAGTAGTCATCCAGAAGCATGGCTATCAAGGCTGTTTCATCCTCAGTCTCCCCCAAGTTCTGGGCCAGTGGGACAAACCGTGCCATCCTCTCAATCCGTAGACTATCGCGCGAGCGTAGCTCGCTTTCGAGCATCGCCGTTATTCTCTCCGAAACGATTTCCTGCACTTTTTCGTCGGATGGAACTTCGCGTTCGATCATATCGATACTGAATCGTAGCGCAATCCTTCGTAATTCTGCATCCTGCGCGTTGTTCACCAGCGAAATTGCTTCGCCAGCAGCTCCGGCCCGCCCGGTTCTGCCCGCCCGATGCACGTATGCTTCCGGATCATCCGGCGGTTCGTATTGTATGACATGCGAAAGTTCCGGTATGTCAATGCCCCGCCCCGCGAGGTCAGTCGCCACAAGGAAACGCAAGGTACCATTGCGAACACGCTGCAACACCTTCTCACGAGCCTTTTGTGACAGGTCAGCCGTCAGGTCATCGACGTCGTAGCCGAATCGCTTGAGAACAGTAGCAACATATCGAACCTGATCTTTGGTATTGCAAAAGATGATCGCCGAGGCCGGGTTTTCCGCCTCGATAATTCGAACTAGACACCGATCCTTTTCCATACCGGGGACCTTGTAGTACACATGGTTGGTCTCGGCGACATGTACATGGTCCTGGCTCAGGCTGAGAAAATCGGGCTGACGAAGAAACTGACGGGCCAGACGCAATACCATTGTAGGGAAAGTGGCCGAAAACATATAACCATTAAATCGACTGCGCGGCAAGTGCTTCTGCAACTCGCGCATATCAGGATAGAAGCCCATCGACAGCAATCGGTCCGCCTCATCAAACACAAGCATTTTCAGCCTGTCCAGCGAGAAGTTCCGCTTGAGCAAATGGTCCAGAAGCCTTCCGGGCGTGCCAATTACCAATTGAGTGCCTCCTCGAAGTGCGTCCGTCTGCGGTCCGTATCCAACGCCACCGTAGACCACAATATGCCGGACATTGGATCCTTTTGCCAGTCGACCGGCTTCGGTCGAGACTTGGTTGGCCAATTCCCGCGTCGGCACGAGGATCAGGGCCTGGCATTCATTCTTACTCGCGTCTATTCGATGGAGGATCGGGAGGATAAAGGCGCCCGTCTTGCCACTACCGGTGCGCGACTGGACCATCAGATCTCGCTCTTTTAGGATGTACGGGATGGTCATTGACTGAACCGGCATCAGGTCATCCCAGCCTGCTCGTTTTGCTGCATTCTGAATTATTGACGACAACTCTGCCATCTGAACGGGGGGCAATGATTGCTCCGGGTGTACTACTTTGTCGGCGGGCGTATCGCTACCGGTTGACGGGGTCGAGATGTCGGGTCGTTCGTGTTGCTTCATGCCTTTGTTCTGTTCTCCTGTACTACAAGGTCCAAGATACGACATATCTGGCTGAAGGTACAGTATATTATTGCTGGTATTTTTCAACTTTTGCCCCGTACCTAGGCACCTGCACCCTCACCTGATCAAAGACAGGGCACATGATCACAGCCCGGCAGCATCCGCAAAGCTAAAAAGATGGTAGTGTCGACTTTCTGTTGGTTTTTTTCTTTCCACAAATGCGCCTTGACAACGTCAGGTATATCGGTATACGTAGTACTTGCAATCGTAACTGTTGGGGAGACCATGTGAAAGCAGTTCAGAATAAGCTGATAGTTGCACTGTGCTGGTTGTGTGCGAACATGGCTCTCGCTGACGATATCTCCCGTCGCGGAAGAGCAGGGTTGGCAACTGAATACACGCCCGCCTACTGCATCGCGGCACATCGAATAAACAAACTCAGAGTTCATGCCAACAATTTCATTGGGCTGACCCTGAGCCCTTTCAGTGAAGTGGACTGCTTCACCGGACAAAAACTAGGTTCCTTTGGCTGTGAATATCCGAGGAAATCACGCGTGGATTACCTCGCGGGTGGCAGTTATTGGATCGGCGCTGTTGTCGACGGAGACACTATCGTAACGACAGGGGCCTTCATTTCAGATGGCGAGTTTGCCGAGGAGACAGTGCCTGTGGAGTCCCCCTTCGGTTCGATGAAGCATTTTTCGCTGTTGGACAACGATGCAGAGCTAAGAAACCTTGCGCGATCAGAAGAGGATTACATCGCAGAGTTCAACGATACTCTTTCCGATTTCCTACGGCTTAAGAGCCTTGACTTCCTTGACAATAGACCCCATAAACCGCTGGGTATCAAGTTCACAGAGCGATCGATGGCCTGGTCATATGAATATGCGGAAGACTTCATCCTGTATGATCTGCGTATCACGAATATCGGACAACACAACCTGCATAATGTCTATTTTGGCATTTATGTCGACGCCGGGGTCGGATTTGTGTCAGAACAGGGCGGGAGAGGCCGCCAAAACATCACGGGCTTCCGGCAATCCCATGCTTCTTCTGTTGGCTGCGCCCAAAATGATACAATGAATATCATGTGGGTCGCCGACAACGACGGTGATCCTTTCGGCGGGAGGTTTGTTCGGTCTGGTCTTTCGCCGTCTGCTCCTGATATTGTCGGAGTACGCTTCCTGGCGCATCCCCGGACCGATCAGTCCCTTTCCTATAACTGGTGGTCGCTCGATAATCCGGTGATGCCATCGTATGATTTTGGCCCTCGCAAACGCAACAACTTTCGTAATTTCCAGACTGGCGGTACAGGCTTCCCGAAAGGAGATCGCAACAGGTATCATGTCCTCTCAAATCGGGAGATAGATTACGACCAGGTGTTCACCGCCAGAATCAGCCCTAATGATCTGACCTGGGTGTTCCCTGCTCCCGCCATTGCGGATGATGTAGCGGTGGGGGAACAAGTACTGCAGGCCCTTCTCTCCGTCGGGCCGTTCAACCTGCCGCCCGGGGCGGTACTTGACATTCCCTTCGCCCTCGTCGCCGGGGAGAACTTTCACATCGATCCGGACAACGGCGACAATCTACCGGACAACCCGAGTGCGTGGCGTCGTAACGTCGACTTCTCCGACCTCGCCAAGAACGCGCTCTGGGCCGACTGGATATATGACAACCCCGGCGTTGACAGCGACAACGACGGCTACGCGGGCGAGTTTCGCGTCTGTGTGCACGAATCGACGTTCGTCGACGGACAATGGACAGCGACCGATGCCGATACTGTCTGGTACAAGGGGGACGATATCCCCGACTGGCGCGGCGCCGCTCCTCCTCCCGCGCCAGACTTCTGGATCACGCCAACCGTCAACGGCCTGCACGTTCGCTTCAACGGCAGCCGTTCCGAAACAGAGAAGGACATCTGGCTGCGTGCTGTCGACTTCGAGGGTTACA
>JBHHVC010000223.1:0-4660 GCA_046754125.1 Candidatus Zixiibacteriota bacterium | reverse complement strand
AGCGTCGGTGATCTGGAGTTGAGCGGTTCCTACGGTTTTGCCGGTGACGTTGCCTACAAGGGAAAAATCAAGTTGTCCGAAGTTATGTCCAAAAAGCTGCTTTCACGAGGCGGATTTGCGGGTGGCCTGGCGGGCTTGTTCGGCGAATCCAGCACAAAACGGATAGTGCTCCCCATTGTCATCGGTGGCACGCTGGATGACCCTTCGATGAACATAGACTATTCCGGCATAGCCGACAATCTTGGCAAGAACATCGTGAATGATGCTGGTGGCCTGCTAAAGGACTTGTTCAAGAAGAAGTAAGTGGGTGCATCTCCCGTCTGGTCAAATGCGCTTGAAGTGAATGGACAAATGAAACCTTGCGTCACTCTCTCTTTGAGACTATTTGCAATAATCGTCTGTTGGGCGCTGCTGGCTGGTCGCTCAGCTGTCGCCGAGTATGCACCGGCTCAGCTGTCAAAAGCTCTCGCTGATCGTCTCATTCAGTCGCCTGCCAACGATGTCCATACCTGTTGGGTGTACGTTACATCTGACGCCCTCGCCGTTGAGGCGGTGCCGCTTTCATCAAGATCATTGTCGCGTCGCAGCCGGGCGGATGCAACTGGTCTACTGATTGACGACACCGACCGTCCGATACGTGCGGGAATAGTCGATTCAGTGCGAAACACTGGTGTCGACATCATCTATGTCTCGCGCTGGTTGCATGCTATTGCTCTTCGGGCGACTGCTGATCAACTCGACGAATTGCTGCAGCGGCAGTTTGTTGACAGAATAGATATTGCGCGAACGTGGCTAAGCCCCAACCTTCCTCCATCAGTACCCTCCCGACCCACAGAGCAGCCCAGCAGATCAACCGCCCTCGATTATGGCCGTGCTCAGTTCCAGGCTGAGTTCATAAACGCCACACGATTGCACGACGCCGGAATCACCGGGCGCGGAGTGCTGATAGCGATTCTTGACACCGGCTTCGAGATTGATCATCCAGCCCTTGATTCAATTGATATTGTGGCAGCGCGCAACTTTATCGACTCTACTCAGCCGATCGATGGACCCGACTGCCCGAACGAACCTCCAGGCTTTCATCAAAACGGACACGGGACATTGACTCTAAGTGTAATGGCAGCAAACGTGCCGGGGGAATTGGTGGGAGTGGCCCCCCACGCATCATTCTTACTGGCCAAAACCGAGATTACCTGCGGCGGAACGGAAATTAAGGCGGAAGAGTTTAACTGGATTGCGGCAGCCGAGTGGGCTGATTCCGCAGGTGCCGACATCATAACTGCCTCGCTCGGGTACACCGAGTTTACCGACGGTGGCAGCTACTCTATATCAGACCTGGACGGCGATACGCCGCTAATTACACGGGCAGCGGATATCGCGGCCTCGAAAAACATTCTGGTCGTAACTTCGGCCGGTAACAGCCGTAATCGACCCTGGGGAACTATCAGTACTCCGGCCGACGGCGACTCGGTTCTGGCCGTCGGAGCGGTAGATGCCAGCGGAACATTAGCTTCGTTTTCCTCCCCCGGTCCTACCGCCGACGGGCGCATCAAGCCGGACATAGTGTCGCTCGGTGTGGGCGTGCAGACAGCATCGTTTCTGGGTGGGTATACCACTGCCGATGGTACATCGCTGTCTGCACCGTTGGTAGCCGGCGGCGCAGCCCTTGCTTTCCAGGCCGACTCCTCTCTGACTGCGATGGTTCTCTTTGAGATGATCCGCAGCACGGGCAGCAGGGCAGGTTCGCCCGACAACGACTTTGGTTACGGTATCTATGACGCCTTTGCCTCGGCCAATGTTGTTCGGATCGTTGAGCCAAAAGTCGTTCAGGTGGAGATTGGAGGAACAGTCTTGGCCACTGTCTCGACAACAGGCTCGGTGGTCCCTGTGCTTGGCCTGATCGCTCCACCAGACGGCTTAACGCTGCAAGACAACCTTGACGGCTCTGGAGTGCTGGAGGTCTCCGGGCTGGAATCGAACCCTGTCCGAACCTCCTTTCGACTCACCGCCGACATTGGTTTTCTCTCAGACACTGTTGTGGTCGAGCTGCACACTATTGGGCCCGCTGGCGACGAGATCACCGCCGGGCCGAACCCGTTTTCCGATTCAGTGCTTTTTTTCGTTCGCCCTTCATTGGGCAAGCTCCTATCGGTTTCAGTTTTCAACATCTCGGGAGAATTGGTATGGGAAAAAGTCAATAATCTGCCAATATCTACCGATGTACGTATTGATGCCTGGCATGGCCGAAATCTGCGCGGCGAGCCCGTTTCTGCGGGAGTTTACATTGCCCGAGTGCAGACGGATCGCCGCCAGGTGATGTTGAAACTACTAAAAACGGATTGAGCCAAAACCATGACAGCTCTGCCTGTCAATACTGTCGCCGGATTCACACGGTGCGCCGTGTGCAAGATCGATCTGAAAGGTCGCTTTGTCTTTGTGGACAAAGCGACCGAGCAGCTACTCAAATCGTCGGCCGAGGACCTGTTTGGGCGGCTTCTGATCGAGTTTGTCGATTCTGCCTTTCAGCCGCTCATTGATGAGATCCTTCAGCGTCGCAACTACTGCGAGACTTTCTACGATACAGCCTCACTGACTCTACTGGATGCTGAAGAATCGTCGATTAGAGCCAATGTTGTAGTTTCCCTCAATTTTATTGGCGGGAACCCGACCAATTTCCAACTGATCATTAACCCCCATTCCGCCTCTACGGACATTGCCGAGGATAGCGGTGAAGAAGAGTTTTGCGAGTGTATCGAGCGGCTTATCGAAAAAAAGCTGCCTGACGACTGGACGGAGGTGCTTGCCCTTACCTGTCGCTTCACTATGGCCGAACAAGCAGGGGTATACTGCTGGGAAGAGTCCAGTCTTCGCTTACTTGCAGGTGCAGCTAATCCCGTGTCTGCCACTGCCTTCTGCCAATCATCGGACGATTCATCCAATCTCCACGTGGCCGTAGCACAATCAGGAATAACCTATTCGTTTGCAGATCGGCAATCCGTAAAGTCTGCTGTCGAGCGCTTTGGCGGTGCTCCAAACGAATTTGTATGTGTAGTAAAAACAGAAGCCCCCGGACCCTTGTTGCTGCGCCTTGTCTTCCGCAGTGATCTGGATGTCGAATCGGTGAGCACAGCCATGCGCCGATCATCGTTCGCTGTGAAGCTACTTGAACACTGCTTAAGTGCCGCGAACGCAAAGGGCGAAGCGGGCGAGGAGCCAGAAAAAGCTGTTGCCCAATCGGAGCTACAAGAATCTGACCAGACCTACTATCAATCCCGAGAAATCTGGGCTACTGCCCTAGGTGTCGTCGCTGGGCTCTTGAAATCGGTGCGCCACTTTTCCGGGGACCTGGCGCACAATTACTTCGGCAGGTTGGGAAAACCGGCCGACGAAGCATTTACTCGAATAGATCGCGATTCCAGCCGATGCCTGGCTGGCGTTGAAAGAGTGCGGGAATTGACAGGGTTGTGTGATCTTCCGGAGGAGTCGAAAGTCGTGGACTTGAATGTGCTGGTAGGGCAAGTCCTCGAAGGTCTTGGTGTCTTCGGGCTGAAAGGTCGCATTTCCTGCTCATATGAATCGTTGCCCAAGATCATGGTGCCCCCGGCAAGAATGCGGCGGCTAATTGAAGAAGTCATGAAAACCGCAGTCGAAGCGTCAGATCAAAAACAGACAAGAATTGACATTAATGTGACCAGTCAACTGCAAGGCATCCGGCTGATCTTTGCCGATAGAGGGTCACATCTCGGTTCAGACGAATCTGATGCGCAAGTTGATTTGAGGGATGAGTGTGGAGCGGCTGACCGGGATCTGGAAGTGTGGGCGGCCTATTCCGGCCTGGAGCATATTGTGCACAGCTTAGGGGGGCACCTCGCATTATCGATCAGACCGGGCAAGGCTCGCAAGGTATTGGTACATCTGCCGATTGAGGTCCTTACGGAGGCAGCCCATAATCGAAATCGTCGTTGAGCGTCGCTGAAAGACCGTTTTATTTCCCACTCACCTATATCGATTATAGAATAGTGACATGATGCCGAATAGCGTGAATACGGTTCTCGGCAAGACTTTTCGTGTCAGTCCCGGCGTTTTAGAGTGCGACAGTAGGATCGGTAACCCCTTGGGTAGCAACAGGGAATAAGTTGTTTAGTCATTATCGGTTGACAAATCAATCCAGCCCTGTATTATGTGGGCTTTGTTTGACTGAGGATAACTGTATATGAACTCGATGACCGGATTCGGCAAGGCAGAACGCAAAACAAAGCTGGGATCATTCACGGTGGAAGTGTCCAGCGTGAACAATCGCTTCTTGGACATAAATACGAGAATGCCGAGGCATTTCTTTTCACTGGAAGTGCCTATTCGCAATTTGATAGGGTCAATGCTCAGCCGTGGGAAAGTGAATATCTTTGTCGGATTCGAGGAGTCAGCCGACAGTACGGGCAAGTTCCGCATAAACGAGGAAGCGCTGGAATCGTATCACAAGCAACTTCGAGGGGTCGGGAACAGGCTGAATATTCCCTTCGACATCCCCATATCGGCGCTTCTTATCCTGCCCGAGGTGGCGAATCCGCCTCGAAACGGTCAGGATGTTGATACACTTTGGGCAGACCTTGAAAAGATCTCACATAAGGCACTTTCTGAGCTCGTCGCAATGCGCCGTCGC
>JBHHVC010000222.1:0-4666 GCA_046754125.1 Candidatus Zixiibacteriota bacterium | reverse complement strand
AGTGGAAGATCAATCTGCCCGGTCGCCCGGATTTCGGTCGGCATCTCTATCTGATTATCAAAGCGAGCAAATCGCTGGTGATACCGGATGTCGCTCATGAACGACGACTCGAATCCGCGATTGAGAGTGACATCGACGCCGAAAACCGCAAAGCTGGAGTCGGCAATATCGATGGTGCCTGCAAACAGTGCATCTACCTGGCTCTTCGGCACGATTTCCAGCCGAAAAACTCGTGCATTATCAATTATGATTGTGTCCAACAGGTAAAAATCATAGTGATCGAGGGCGTCGGTAGCTGTTGGAGAGACGATTGAATACCGGCCAATCTCCAAACGGTTGCGGTTGAAGTTCAGTATTTCCCCTACCGACACCAGATTGTCATCGGCATCGAGGTTAGATGACTGCTTGCGTGCGGTAATAATCTCTTTATAGTGGTCTGGCAGGCTCCAGTAACCGGTAAGCTGTGTCTCGGTGATAAGCATAATATCACTGGAGTCGTCCTTGTTGCGATCACGTACAACCAGTCGAGTGTAGGCATCGAATTCGTAGTTTTTTGTGCGCGAAAGCAAATCACTCTTGCGTGCAATTGCCTCCAGTATGATGCGCTGGGCCGGATCGTAGGCGCGATCATACACTTTGGTCCCGGGGAGTTCTATCAGTGACGGCTGAAGCTGAACGTCCAGACGGACAGTGCTATCTCTCACGCGAAGTTCAATGGTCTGGGAATAGTGAGCAACATGACTGAATTTCAGGTGATAGTCACCTGAGTTGAGCAGCAGTCGAAACTTTCCCGCCTCGTTGGCCAGCATTGAGCGGCCTGTCCCCAAGACGCGAATAGTGGCAAAACCAATCGGCGCAGACGTTGTAGTATCCGTAATCGTCCCCACAACCTCGGCTGCTCTCACCGATCCGGTCGCTATGCCACAGCCTAAGATGGCAGTTAGTGCTAGTAGTGCGAATCGCTTTCTGCTACGGGACGATTTCATGACAGACTTGATAGTAACATATAACGTGCCAAAGATCAAGTGGTTGGACTGCCGCTTGTTCACATTGCTGTGTGTGTAGGTATCACACAGCCATGCCCAACAGCAGTGCAGTCGCTGGCGGTAGGTAGCAGTCGCAGCGACCTGATCGGTTCTGAAAAAAGCTTTCACTGGGGCAGATCGTCCACTAATGATTCTCTCAATTGGTTCGTATTTGAAGTTGTGAATCAGATTACTTTGTTTAGATTGGCAGTTGGCCAGATGGGTCTGTGATTATTATGTTTACGACGTTGAAACAATACATAGCGCTGACCAAGCCAACAATCATGCTATTGGTGCTTTTCACCGGATCGACGGCACTGATTGTGGAAGGAAGCCTGCTGCTGCAGCCGCTTCGGTTCGCGCTTGTCCTTGTTGGACTGTACTTCACTGGCGGAGCAGCCAATGCCCTGAACCAGTATTTCGAGCGCGATCTCGACGCACAAATGAAACGAACAGCTGGCCGCCGTCCTTTGCCTATGGGAACGATTTCTCCCGGTCGAGCGCTTGTGTTTTCGATCGTTCTGGCCGTTGGAGGTGTCGCTATCTTTGCCCTGTATTTCAACTGGCTTACTGCCGGCCTTGCTACTGCCACACTGCTTTTCTACTCGCTCTATTACACGCTCTATCTTAAGCCGACCACAGCACAGAATATCGTTATCGGCGGGATCGCCGGGGCAATGGCCCCGGTAGGCGCATGGACCGCCGCTACCGGGTCGATGGCTCTGATACCGTGGGTGTTGTTCGCCATTGTGTTTTTCTGGACTCCTCCCCATTTTTGGACTCTCGCTATCTGGTGTAAGGATGATTACAGCAGAGTCGGGCTGCCAATGCTTCCGGTTGTCCGGGGTGACAAGTATACATATGACCAAATAATGCGATATTCATTGGTAGTGGTGGCAACCAGTCTTACCCTGGTGCCTTTGGGATTTGGGTGGATTTACATTATAGCTGCAACATTGCTGGGATGGAAACTGGTTGCAAAAGTGCACTATGTGCGCCGCCATCAATCGGAAACTGCGCTGAAGTCGCTCTTTGGCTATTCTCTGGCCTACCTGTTTGGGCTTTTTCTGGCGGTTGTTGTAGACGATCTGCTGAATTGGCGACTTTGACAACTCGCTTTCGACCTGTGGCTTATAGCGGACAACAGAGGTTGTGTATGTCCGCGAGCATAATCTGAAAAATGTTGTTGAATGGCTGGTCGGTGAGGCATATTGTCTGGGTGATTTGAAATAGTAGAATATAAAACAGGCATGACTGATTATATGGACTTTGTGGTTCCCGATCGTCTTTTTTTCGGTTGACAGCCAACTTGGTTTGGCGTATGTTCGCCGACTGGTTTAACAGGTTTGAACGGGTAAACGGGATTAGAGAATAAGTAATCGTTGGTTATTCGGAAGGATAGCGGACGATGATGGAACTAGAGTAGCAGGCGCTTGGCACAGATTTTTCCGAAATGGACTAACTATCTTCCGCTATTGGGGGCTTTAGCGGGGGGTGGTTCGGCTTTGGCAGCAGCCGGTTTTTTTTGGTACTACGGATCACCGGAGTACACCGATGTGGGCTACCGACCAACCCAACCGGTGGAGTACAGCCACAAGTTACACGCCGGAGATTTGGGGATTGATTGTCGCTATTGCCATGTTGCCGTAGAGGAATCTGCGGTTGCCTCGGTGCCACCTACGCAGACCTGTATGAACTGTCACACTCTGGTTAGGGCGCAAAGCGAGAAACTCAAACCGGTTCGCGCGTCGTGGATGAACGACCAGCCAATAGAATGGGTTCGTATTCACAATATTCCCGATTATGCTTACTTTGATCACTCGCTTCATCTTCGCGCAGGAGTAGGGTGCGTCAGTTGCCACGGGCGCATCGACCAGATGGACAAGGTTATGCAGGTCAAGCCGCTCAGTATGGGCTGGTGCCTGGATTGTCATCGTAACCCGGCTCCGCACCTGCGGCCACCCGATCAGGTTACCAATATGTCATGGGAACCTCCCGCGAATCAGCAGGAACTGGCTGCCGAGGCGATAGAGCGACTACAAATAGCCCCACCCGATGACTGTTCGGGGTGTCATCGATGAGCACGCAACAAAAATCGAGCAAGGGGAAGAGTCTGCCGGCTAGAGAACATTGGCGCAGTATGGAGCAGCTTGCCGATACGCCGGAGTTCCGGCGTTTCGTTGAAAACGAGTTTCCCTACGGCATAGAGCAGATGGATAACTCCTGGTCGCGGCGAAACTTCATGACGCTGATGGGAGCATCTCTGGCATTGGCTGGTCTCAGCGGTTGTCGACGGCCGGTGGAAAAAATAGTTCCCTACGTCAAAGCGCCCGAGGAGACACTGCCGGGAATCGGCAAGCATTACGCAACGGCGATGCCGTTTGGATCGGATGCCTACGGATTGGTGGTCGAAACGCACGAAGGACGACCCACCAAAGTAGAAGGCAACAACCAGCATCCGTCGACGCTGGGGCGCTCGACCGCATTGATCCAGGCCTCCATTCTGAATCTGTATGATCCCGACCGCTCCCAGTCGACCCTCAACAATGGGGAGACCAAAGAGTATTCTGATTTTGTTGCCGGGTGGGTACAGCAGTATAGCGGGTTGAAGGAGAGTCGCGGCGAGGGGCTGGCAATTCTCTCTCCCACTCTCAATTCACCGACGATTGCTCGCCAAAAATCGGAGTTTTTGAAGGCATTCCCGAAAGCGACCTGGACAGCCTACGACTCGATCAGCGATGAGAACATAGTCAAAGCAATTAAAGTTACAACCGGCAGGGCGGCTCTTCCGGTTTATCATCTCGAGGCCGCCGATGTGATTGTGGCGATTGATGCTGATCCATTGTCGCTTGATTCACAGTCGATTACCAGCGCGGCCGGATTTGCTGCGGGACGTCGTGTTACAACTGAATCAGATTCTATGAACCGACTCTATGTTGTAGAAACGGGTTTTTCGCTGACCGGATCTGCAGCCGATAACCGTCTTCGTTTGAAAAACCAGGAAATAGGTCCCTTTGTAGTCGCGCTCGGCTTTTCTCTCAAGGCACAGGGACTGAAGTTGCCCGGTTTCGACCAGCTTCAAATGCCGACCGGCGCCAAAGTGGACAAGAAATGGGTTATGGCTGTTGCCTCTGATCTCATCAAGGCGAAGGGGAAATCACTGGTGATGGTTGGACGCAGACAGGCTCCCGCGATTCATGCCGCCGCACTCGCTATCAACGAAGCGCTTGATAACATTGGATCGACCATCACCTATCACGACGCACCCGATTTGGTATCGTCCGATCTTGAGCAGCTTCGGCTGCTCTGCGCTGAAATGAAGGGTGGCAAAGTCAATACTTTGGTAATGCTCGGTGGCAATCCGGTCTACGATGCGCCACGCGACTTGGAATTCGAACGCGCCTTGTCCAAAGTTGAAACCTCGATTCATCTCGGCAGCCATGTAAATGAAACCGCGCGCAAGGTAACCTGGCATATCCCCCGTGCCCACTATATGGAAGCATGGTCCGATGCGCGTTCGGTCGATGGCACGGCCTCGATAGTGCAGCCGATGATTGCTCCCTTGTTTGGCGGTAAGAGCGAGATGGAGCTTGTTGGCTTGATCTCCAGCGGCGAGGAGAAGTCCGGGTATGACGAAGTAC
>JBHHVC010000221.1:0-4672 GCA_046754125.1 Candidatus Zixiibacteriota bacterium | reverse complement strand
CCGCCTGACCCGTAGCGGGTCCTGCTCAAACCCGACCTGGGGCCGCCGCCCATAGTAGTGCTAGCCAGTTCCACTGAACACATCTGATTGGTAATGAGTATAATCGCAAAGATGGAGGGTTTTTTGGCTTTTTTTATTTGACCCGGCCAAACCCGGCCGATAGATTGCCGCCAATAGGGGAAGAGGTCAAAGCTATGGATAAGGAAGGATAGATTAGAATGAAACGTCTTGGGATGTTGGGATTCGTCGGACTGCTGTCTCTTTTGCTGCTTATTGCCTCCTGCGGTAAGAAAAAAGAGGAAATCGTTGAACAACCTATTGTCACTGCGCCGGTTGTTGAGGACACTACGTCCGTGGAACCAATTATTGAAGAACCGCCTCCGCCGGAACTCAAGGAATCGCAGTTCGAGACGGTCTACTTCGACTTTGACAAGTACAATCTGCGCGATGATGGACGCAAGAACCTCGACCATAACTACAATCTGATGAAGGAATTCCCGGATGTGATGGTCAAAATCGAGGGACACTGCGACGAACGTGGTACTGTTGAATACAACTTGTCGCTGGGCGAAAAGCGGGCTAACTCAACCAAAGACTATCTGGTCAACTTGGGAATCTCACCTGATCGTGTTTCGACAATCAGCTACGGCAAAGAACGGCCGGCTGATAATGGCCACAGCGAAGCAGCTTGGGCGAAAAACCGGCGCGCCGAGTTCCGGATCACCTCCCAGTAGTAGTAGTGAGAATGGTTAGATGTTGAATCTCAAACGCTTTTGCAAAACCGTCATTGTACCAATGGCGGTTTTCTATTTGGTTGTCATGACTACGGGATGTGCGACTTCCCGCCAGGTATCTGATCTTAGAGAAGAGGTCCGGCTCCTTCAAGTACAACAGCGACAGAGCATGGATATGATATCGAGAATCGATTCCACGATTGCCGAGAGTGCCGAATCGAACAATCGCTTGCGCGCAAATATCAGCACTACGGTTGATCAACTTGGTCAACAGATATCGATGCTGCTCGAAAACTATAACGAGCTTGTAGAAAAACTGGATAAGCTGGCCCGACGCCCGCAGGTGATTACCCGTCTGAAAGACTCACCCGGCGCCCAAACCGGCGAACCCGCCGGGGGCGGCAAAAAACCGACCGAGAAGAAACCGTCGATTGACTGCGGCGTAGCATACGACGAGTCGTTTATTCTTGTTCGCCGTGGTGAGTACGACAAAGCTATTGAAGGCTTCCGTCACTTTCTCTCCGAATGTCCAAAACACGAGTCTGTCGAAAACGCCTATTACTGGATCGGTGAAAGCTACTACGCTATGGAGAAGTACACTGACGCAGTCAGTGAATTTGCGCAGCTAATAGAGGGTTACCCCGGGTCAGTCAATGTTGGTCGTGCTCTGTACAAACTTGGACGTTCCAAACAGGAGCTTAACGATAAAGCAGGCGCAAAGAAGGCGTTTCAGAAGCTGGTCAACGATCACGGAGGAACTCTCGAAGCTGAGCAGGCAGCCGAAAGGCTCAAAGATCTGAAGTAATGTGACTGTTGCCAAGCCGCGACTAAGAGTTTCAGCCCCGACCGGACCTGCCCCTTCCGGTCGGGGTTTTTATCAATTGGAAGAAGAGAGCCTTTATGTCCAGATTGGTTCATTCAATGAACAACACTCATTTTTCTCATGGCTGGAATCGGATACGGTACGGTTTGACATCGACAAGAAGGGACGTCTGGTCTTCATAGAGGTGGACCTACCGAGGCGTCACTGGCCTAAGGCGGACAGCATACCCATGCCTGTCGGGGCCACATCAGGCGACATCCGTTTTCTGGATTTTCGCAGCAGGCTATCCACGCCGCAGATCACTACAAGCCATATGTGCCGAAGGATGCTACTTGAGTTTGCATCTGAGACCAATTCTCGGTTCATCTATCTTGCGAACTCGGTGATTGCTGGACTTGACGATATGGACCGCCTGGTCTCTGTGCTGATAGACGACATTTGCGACGACCTGGCCGGGCAGGAGATATCTGCTTTTCGCAAGTCATTGACGGCGTGAGGCCAACTCCTCCCCCGCTCTCAGGCTATCTCAATAATTGACACAATGTGGCTGCTGTTCTTAATTGAGAATATGGCTGGGACTTCAAAGAAGATAGAGGCGGAACTGCATGACCTGCGGCAGGCAATCAATGCGCATAACCGAAGCTACTATCTCGACGACGCGCCTACGGTGTCCGATGTCGAGTATGATAAACTTTTTGACCGACTGCTGGAGATCGAGTCACAGCACCCCCATCTGGTCAGACCCGATTCTCCGTCTCAGCGGATAGGGGCACCTCCCTCGAAGAACTTTGCCCCGGCCAGACATCGCGTACCCATGCTGTCCCTGCAAAAAGTCACTACATTGGGGCAGTTCTCAGAATTCGATAGACGAGCAAAACAGATGCTGGAGATGGACGACGATATCGTGTACTCAGTGGAACCGAAGCTGGACGGACTTGCTGTCGAGTTGGTCTATGAGCACGGTCTGCTTTCTTTAGGCGCCACTCGAGGAGATGGCAGTACAGGTGAGGATATTACACCCAACGTTCGCACCGTTCGTAACATTCCTCTGGGACTCAGCGATAAGACCGCAACCGCCTTTCCCCTCCTTGAGGTACGCGGCGAAGTAATAATGAAACGATCTGCTTTCAGAAAACTCAATGAACAGCTTTTCGCAAACGATCAGCCTGAACTGGCTAACCCTCGCAATGGAGCCGCCGGGTCGCTGCGTCAACTCAACTCGCGTATCACCGCCTCGCGCCCGCTTCTGTTCTTTGCCTACGGTATATCGGCGCAGAACCTGCCCGGTATTGATTCGCAGGAGAAGGCTATGGCGCTTCTTCGAAGTGAGGGCTTTGAAGTAAACGATCGGTTTGCGGTCGTTACCGGATGCGACGGAGTCGCGGCCGATTTCGACAGTCTGGTACAAGTCCGAGAGTCGCTTGACTACGATATCGACGGCATGGTAATCAAAGTGAACGACTTTGCATCGCAGCAAATACTGGGCCAAGTATCACGAGCACCGCGTTGGGCGGTGGCATGGAAATTCGAAGCGGAACTTGCCGAGACAGTACTCGAGGAAGTTGTTTTTTCGGTCGGACGGACCGGAGCCGTAACGCCTGTTGCCAGGCTCCACCCTGTTGTGGTCGGCGGAGTAACTGTCTCGAACGCATCACTTCACAACGAAGACCAGATCAAGCAGCTTGGCATCCGGATCGGCGATACTGTTGTCGTTCGTAGAGCAGGAGATGTAATCCCTGAAGTGGTTGGTGTCGTGCATGAGCAGCGTCTCCCGCATGCAAGACAGGTTGTATTTCCGAGCAACTGCCCGTCGTGCGATTCTCCCATAGAGCGAATTGCTGGCGAGGCGGACTATCGATGCCAGAATGCTGCCTGCCCGGCTCAACTTGAAGGCAGGCTGTTTCACTTTGCGTCCAGAGGTGGGTTCGACATTAAGGGGCTTGGAGGCAAGCTCGCACGGCAGCTTATCGAGAGAGGCCTGGTAATCGATCCCTCGGACCTGTTTTATCTTTCCAAAGAGCAACTGCTGCCGCTCGATCTGATGGCAGACAAGAGAGCTGACAACCTCTTGAGTGCCATCGATCGTTCCCGAACTGTTGATCTGCCGCGCATCATGTATGCTCTCGGCATAATCGGAGTCGGCGAAACGGCCGCGGGCAAGCTGGCCGAAGCATGTGGCAGTTTGGATAATCTGCAAGAATCCGACTGCGAAGCTCTGGAAGCTATTGACGGTATCGGCCCAACAATCGCTGCCAGCATTGGCAACTGGTTTCACAATCCCAGCAACCGAACCATGATTGACAAAATCAATCGTGCTGGGGTTGGCCTGACCGAGTATCGATCATCATCTGCCGCAGGCTGTTTTACCGGAAAGACCTTTGTGATCACAGGAACCCTGTCTCGCCCTCGCAACCACTATAAGAATCTCATTATAGAACACGGCGGCAAGGTGGCTTCGGCAGTATCGGATCGAACAGACTACCTGCTCTGCGGCTCCGACCCGGGATCGAAGAGAACAAAGGCCCTGAAATTGTCAGTGGAGATCATCGACGAGTCACGACTCGCTGAGATGATCGGACAAAAGGACCGATCTTGACCTACATCAAGGCGGTTGGCAACGTCTTTGCCGATAGTTCTTTGTAAGGAAACAGATGGATTGGAGGGCTAAATGGCTCCGTACATGAAACGATTTGTTCTCGCCTCGTTGTTCTACCTGGGATTGTCGGTGATCTTTGGCATTCTCAACGGTACTACAGAGATAGGCTACTTTGGTTATTTTGCCCACACGCACTTTAACATGCTGGGCTTCATGTCTATGATGGTATTTGGAATCGCCTATTTCATTCTTCCGCGCTTCAATGGTACTTCGCTACGCTTCCCGGGGTGGATTGCTCCGCATTTCTGGCTGGCCAACTTTAGCCTGGTGGGTATGGTTCTGTTTCGAGGATGGGATGTACAAACGGGTAGTGAAGTGTCACATATCTTGTTCATCATTTCAGCATCGATCCAGGCACTGACGATTGCCATGTTTATCACGAATATCTGGCTGACCCTAAGCCCACAGGTTCAATTCGCTCAATCAACGGCGGTCACGCCCCCGACTGAAAAGGCAAGT
>JBHHVC010000220.1:0-4680 GCA_046754125.1 Candidatus Zixiibacteriota bacterium | reverse complement strand
TTCCTTTCAATACTAGCCAACCAGATTGCGGTGGCTATTGAAAATGCCCGACTATACGAAGCGGAAAAGACAGCCTCCCGCCAGCTTCGGGCGGCTCAGCAGCAACTTGTTCACACCGAAAGACTGGCCGCGCTCGGAGAAATGTCGGCCAAAGTGGCACATGAAGTAAACAACCCGCTGGGGATCATCAAGAACTACATTCAACTTCTCAAACGGAAGTCCAACGACCCTGAGCAAACAGGCGAGTACATTGATGTAGTCGGGCAGGAGATCGATCGGATAGCACGCATTGTCAGGGAGCTGCTTGACTTCTACCGGCCGGTTTCTCCGTCATTTTCACAGATCGATTTATCGCAGGTGATAGACGACGTTTTACTGCTTATGGAACGACAACTTCGTGATCAGAGTATCAGCGCAACTCGCGATTACAGCGCCAAGCTCTGTCTGGTGCAGGGATCGAAAGAGAATCTCAAGCAGGTGTTCCTCAATATCGTTATTAACGCCATTGATGTCATGCCGGACGGCGGTGAACTGGGGATAAACCTGTTTACACGCGGAGATAATCTTGTGACAACCATTTACGACACAGGCCCGGGAGTGAAACCGGAGATTATTCCGCATATCTTTGAGCCGTTTTTCACGACAAAGGAGGCTGGCCACGGCACCGGACTCGGCCTGTCTGTCTGTTATGGCATAATCAAAAAGCACCAGGGGTCGATAACATACCAGAACCGTAAAACCGGCGGCTGTTTCACAATTGAGCTTCCGCTGGACAAACAGTAGGTGGTATGGAAAACGGCAAACAAACAATCGTCATAATCGATGACGAAAAGCGTATGTGCGATTCGCTGTCGGCCCTGCTTGACGGCGATGGGTATTCTGTGCAGACATACCAGAAACCATCGGATGCGGCCGACGCTATCTGTCAGTCACGGGTCGACCTGGTCATTACGGATATCAAAATGCCCGGCATGGACGGGTTAGAAATACTGAGGATCGTTAAGGATGCTGACGAAGACCTGCCGGTGATTCTGATGACCGGATTTGCATCGCTGGAGACTGCGCTAGAGGCTATTTCGCACGGCGCCTACGACTATCTACTCAAGCCGGTTGAGTTTACGTATCTGGGACTGGCCGTGAAGCGCGCCCTGGAAAAACGCAGGGCCGACCTCGACAGACGCCAACTACTCCAGGAACTGAGACTCTCGAACATGATTCTGAACCGGCGCATCGGTGAATTAAATGCGCTGTACGAGGCCGGCAAATCAATCGGTTCGACGATCAATATCAAGGAACTGCTGCAACAAATAATAGCGCTGGCTACAGCCGTCACCGACGCACAGCTAGGATCCATTATGTTGCTGGACGAATCCGCGGAATACCTTACAATTGAAGCAGCCATTGGACTGAGCGAAAAAGTCATATCAGATACTCGTCTGCCGGTCGGTAGCTCTATTGCCGGACATGTGGCTGAACATGGGGAGCCATTGATGATCGTAGATGTTGAACACGACGACCGTTTTCGCCGGATAAATCAGGAAAAATATGGGGCGGCATCACTATTGTGCGCACCGCTTAAGATCAAGAACAAAGTCATCGGCGTCATTAATATGGCCAACAAAGCGGGCGATCAGGAATTCAGCAATAATGACCTGCGCCTTTTGACCACTTTTGCTTCGCAGGCTGCTGTGGCGGTCGACGATGCCAACCAGTTCGAAAAGAACCGCCGCCGACTTATAGAATTTGAAATCCTGCACGAGGTTTCTGCAGAAATGCCGAAGATTCGGTCACTCAACCGATTCCGCGGAGTGTTGATAGAAAAACTCAACCGGGTTTTTCCGATCGACGTGGCCATTTGGTTCGATTATGACGCCGAGCAGAAGATGCTGATTCCCCAGGGAGCGGCGGGGGAGGCAGGCGTCCCGCTAACCGACAGTGGAGGTATCGATTTGCGCAAGATCAATAGAGATGCAATCAGCCTGTCCTCTTTTGATCCGTCCGGCTTTAATTTTAGTGATATCGCCGCTCTGACCGATGTTGTACGCAGCAAATTGATCGACAACCCACACTTGCCGGGGCCAACTCGCGCTGCTATGGCCGTACCTGTATTGCGACATCATCAACCCGGCTATGTCTTCTACCTCGGGACAGATCAGAATCGATCGTACAGCGATGAGGATATCTCGCTGGCCAAGCTCGTTATTTCGCAGGCGGCCCTGCTTTTTGAGCGTGAAAAGTCACTGCTTAACGCTACCCGACTTCTCACTATGGGCAATATGATATCCGAAATCTCGCACGATTTGCGCAAGCCGCTTACGTCCATAAAAGGCGGCCTGCAGATCATAAAAAAACGCTGGCCGGAAATCATGGCCCAATCGGAGTTCTTTCAGACTGCCGAGGAAGAGGTTCAGCGTATGAACGAACTGGTGCGGGAGTTGGTAGATTTCTCCAATCCGAACAAGTACGAAACAGCGAAAATAGACCTTCGTCGGATTGTCACACGGGCCTCTGAATTGGTCAGTCCGGATATGCGAAAAAAGAGCATTTCCTTCGATTCGTCTTTCCAGGACGCGAACTGGGAAGTCTATATAAACAAGAACCAGATTCTCGAGGCTCTGCTCAATCTCTTTATGAACGCCATCGATGCCATGCCGGACGGGGGAGAACTCAGGGCAGACGGCTTGATAGAAAAACCGGAGCACAAGCAACAGGAGTATTTGGCGATAAAGATCTGCGACAGCGGCTGCGGCATCGATCACAAAAACCTTCCCAGGATTTTCAATCGATACTACACAACCAAAGAGACTGGCACGGGCCTCGGCCTTGCGGTTGTCGAAAGAATCATCTCAGCCCATAGCGGCACGCTCGCTGTGTTTTCTGAAATCGGCCAGGGAACAACCTTTACGCTTTATTTCCCCATGACAACCGGCTAAGTCCTGAACAGAGACAGTCAACGGCATTTATGCATCCAATTGCGAATAACAGGCAATGAGTTCGTAATTGACCCTTGATTTGCCATAGTTTCTGCCGATACATTGAAAAGTTGGACAAACCTATATGGCCAGAAATAAAACAAAAGTACTTGTAATCGACGACGATCCCAAGGTGTCCTGGATCCTCTCTGAGGGGCTTTCAGACAAATATCAGTTTGTCTCCGCCCGTGACGGGATAGAAGGGCTTCAGATGGTCTCGACCGAAAAGCCGGAACTGATCATGCTGGATATCAAAATGCCCGGCATGAGCGGTATTGAGGTGCTGGAAAAGCTCAATAAGCTCAAAGACCGACCAGAAGTAATCATGGTTTCGGGACATGGCGAAACGCAATACATTGTCGACTCCATGAAACGCGGGGCAGCCGAGTTCATCAACAAGCCATTCGATGTTCAGGAAGTAGAAATACACCTTAATACTGTTCTGGAAAAAAATCAGCTTCGAAGAGAAGTGAACAGCCTGCGCTCAGAGTTGGATGCGCACAAGACCTATTCTGACTTCATCGGCGATTCCGAGCTGATGCGAAAAATCAAATCGATAATCGAGCAGGTATCCGACTCAGAATTGACAGTGCTGGTCCGAGGCGAGTCAGGAACCGGGAAGGAAATAGCCGCCCGACTGCTCCATCAGATGTCAGGCCGAAAGAATAAGCCCTTCATCAAAGTAAACTGTGCCGCCATTCCACGGGACCTGCTCGAAGCCGAGCTGTTCGGATACGAGAAGGGAGCCTTCACGGGAGCGCACAAGGCTAAGCAGGGAAGGTTTGAGCTTGCCAACCGAGGTACTATGTTCCTCGACGAAATCGGAGATATGCCGCTGGAACTGCAGTCAAAACTACTGCAAGTACTGGAACAGCAGGAGTTTGTCCGTGTTGGCGGGATACACAATATCCATGTAGATGTACGTATCATATGCGCCACCAACAGAAACCTCGAGCAGGCGATCCAAAACCAGCAGTTTCGCGACGATCTATTCTACCGATTGAATGAAATAATTCTCTACCTGCCACCTCTTCGCGATCGGCCTGAGGACATTCCAATGCTGGTTAACCACTTCATCGAGAAATACAATAAGGCATACGGGAAGGAGTTCTCTTACCTGAGCCCCGGAATATCCGAGGAATTGTTGACGTTTCCCTGGCCCGGTAATATTCGCCAACTTGAGAATATGATAAAGCAGGTGGTGGTGCGAGGAGACGAACGGATCATTTCTGACTTGATTACGTCGGCAAGTGGAGCACTTCTGGCAGCATCGCCAGCAACTGCTCCAACAACTACATTACACGTCACAGCTAAAGATGCTGGCACAGAAAAGGTAACTTACTCGCTCAAGTCACGAATCGGCAAGACAGTGGCCCATGAAGAAATGAAGCTAATATCCGAGGTGTTGCAGAAGACCAACTGGAATCGTCGTAAAGCTGCAGAGCTGCTGGAAATCAGCTACCGATCACTTCTTTATAAAATCAAAGACTATAATCTCAACACTGTCAAGTAACTCATTCTCACCGTCGATTATTCTCCCGGACTGTTCACTAACTGCACACTTTGAGAATCTGTGCAGTTATTGCGCAGCAACATGCATAGAACTAAGAAAAACACAAGAAAAAAAGTGGACCTTCGATTGGTGGACGAGCGCCGTAACTCAATATAATTAGTGCGGTTGCCGAACAAGAAGACAGATCATTCTCTG
>JBHHVC010000219.1:0-4681 GCA_046754125.1 Candidatus Zixiibacteriota bacterium | reverse complement strand
ACGGCAGTGCGGCAGCTGTGATGCAAAAGGCGAAGGAGTCATTTGAGCAGTCACTTGACGATGACCTTAACATTTCGGGTGCGCTCGGAGCGGTATTCGACTATATTCGCGATATTAACCGTATGAAGGCTGAGAATAAGCTCTCAGCGGCCGAGCGGGATGAGGCTCGCGAGTTGATAACTTCGTTCGACACGGTGCTCGATTTGTGCAAACAGGAGGACAAAGCCATCGATTCGGATGTTGAGGCGCTCATTGAGCAGCGTACTGAGGCGCGAAAGAACAAGGACTTTGCCGCCGCGGATAAGATTCGCGATCAACTTGTCGGGATGGGCATACTTCTGGAGGACACGCCTCAGGGTGTAAAGTGGAAACGGAAGCAGGTGTGACGAGGTCTTTAGGGTTTGATGTCAACCCATAGCAAGTTATGGTGTACCTGTTGCTCCTGACAGCATAGCTTTGTACAACTAAGATTGCTGGCCGGCGTAGCTCAGTTGGTAGAGCAGCTGATTTGTAATCAGCAGGTCATCGGTTCGACTCCGGTCGCCGGCTTTTGGTTTAGTCCGGGTAATTTGCGATCACCTAATATAGCCGTATCCCCCCCCCGTTGTACGCTTTTATATCACCTTTCGTTTTGATCCCTGTGCGGTATCGCCGGATCGATTGCAGCATACTCCATGCAGATCCGCTGTGGACATGAAATGTCCCGTCGGCAGTGATCGTTGTCAAAGGTTCGAAATACGCTATCGTTCCGTTGTTCATACCCAGCCACCATTTTAATGGCACTGTAATATCATTCACAATCCAGTATGGGTTCCCGGCAGGAACCAACGGGCCGCCTATGCCGTCGTAGACTATCCCGCTTCGTTCATTCGGGCTGATACCAACATAGAAGCTTATCGTCGAATCCGGGAAACCGATATCGGCAATAAACAAACCGCCATCGCTGTTGTCACTCAGGAACGGCGCTGGCGTTGACAGATCATTTATGCATAGGCGACCATATTCCGCGCTGTAGCACGCATCGTTTGGCTGGCCGTTGGTTGTTGCATCGATTCCACCGGGTCGGTAGAGATAATCTTCGTCAGGGGGGCCTTGAGCGTTACCGGAAAGAAACGGAGAATTGTTGATGCGATGGATAAGAAGGCCGCTGCCGGGGAGCTTGTTGTCATAGATTCCCCGGGTTTTGTTGCGGTAGTCGACAATGAAATACTCAAGGCCAAGGAAAGAAGTGGGAGACAGTATCTTGTAACCGTGAATAGTTATTGTGCTGTCGCTGAGTGGTAGTAATGAATAGGTGCCACTTTGGTTTATTACAGGTATGGAAGCCCAACTTGCATACTTGTTTTTTATGTATGCTCCCATGTGTTGGGGCAATTCTTTGTTTTGTATGGACATCAAATCCCAGTTGCCGAGAGGATCTATAGTTGTGTCGCTGTAGCGGTACATATCGGGTGCGCCAATGCTGTGGAAGAGTTCGTGGCAAAGTGTGCCGACCTTAGAATCCTCAAATGTAAAAGTATAATTTTCTACCGGCTTGTCCTGTCCTATAGACGGTAATGATACTGAAACAACACTCATAGTAGATTCGTGAGACCACAAGAGATCTCCCCACGCATCGGGGCTTCCTTTGATGATGACAGAGACGTTATCGATTGATCCATCATTATTGAAATCGCCAAGCCAAAAGGAGGATATCTCTCCCTTTATGGATTCGAGGGCGTCTCGTACAAGCTCCTGTTCACGTTGAGTTCGCTCTGATTTGTTAGCGTAGCCGCCTGCTGCTACCGAGTCGGGGCGAAAGTAGTCGCGAACATGAGTAGATAGATAGGAGGCATTGATTGAGGAAGTGGTGTCCGGATGCCACTCCTCGGTGGGTACTGAGAGCTTGTTGTACGACACTTTCTGGTAATACTCGTCAACCGAAGCATTGGGGAGACCGAATGATGTATGCACACCTATGTTGAAAAGGCTGTCGAAATGGCTTCGGTCCTGGCCGAAGCTGTTTTCTCCCGCAAAGCGAATGAACACGACAAGGTTATAGATTTTTCCACTATCGGGGGCGTTGGCAGCGTTGGTCGGTCTTTGCTTTTGAGATCGTAAACGCTCATATGTCGATTGATCGATATTCAAACCCGGTTGGAGCCCCGCCGCTGACGGGTCATCGCGTCCCACAACCAATGACGTTGCCAATAGGCGATTATCTTTCATTTGTGCGTAGACCAGGAAATGATTGGCAGGGTTACGCACAATCGTAAACCCGTTGGCGTCATGGAGCCAGTGATAGTATTCGTCACCTGAGGCAAAGAAATTAACAGTATCACCATTTGGCTGAACCAGTGTCTGCGGAACATCTCGCAGGAAGTCAGCATCAGCCGAGAAGACCAATACCAACAAGAGAATGACTACATATAGGTATTTCAGTTTTTTCATTGTCGTATCCTACTGTAGACTTACCAGGACAAGAATCTCGCCCTTTAGCCCTGATTCCAGAGGTTCCATCGCTTTACCCAGTATAGCCCCCTGCGCCAGTACACGGTCACGCACGACCATTGCATATCCGGGAGTCGGTGAAGTTGTCAGCAGATCACCGGGCTTTACCGCTCCGTACGAGGCGTCTACTTTGCAATAGACTCTTCCAGCCAGTGCGACGTCGTGATCGAACTGCCCGGTACCTAGTCGAACGCCCGAACCAAGCCCGTTAGCTCCTGCAACTATGCCTGCGACTCTTGTGTCATATGGCTCTCTGGCGATAGTCAAGTGGCCGGTGTCCACCGTGTCAATGACCAGAACCGTACCCGGGGAAACTTCAGATGTTTCGGTGACATCGAACCCTTCCGCATAATCAAGTCCCTCACCGAGTTCAAGAATCTGCGTATTGGTGGCCCGACTAAATATGCGTACATTACCACGAAAATCTGCCGCGTAACCATTGGTACCACCCATTGCGAAAATACCGGTGCCGCTAGACCCGTCTGACACGGCATGCATGGCGTAGCTGCTGCCCGATGTGTGCCCATACACACCACCCTCACCATAAACGCCGTAGTTGCCACCCAGGTATCCGTAATACCCATTTCCTGCATTGAAGCCGTATACTCCGTATGACTGATTTCCAAGATAGCCGTAAGTGCCGTTGGTTGTGTTTGTGCCGTAGACGCCAACGCCTTTTAGTCCGTTGCCTTGACCGTAAATGCCGTAGGTCTGAATAGAACCGGATGAGGCGGACTTACCGAACACGCCGTAGCTTGTCACCGATGATGTAGTCGCTTTTCCGTAGACTCCGTAGTTGGAGGCGGTCCCATAAACACCATAACTTGTTCCGCCGCTTATGCTGGTTCCGTAGAGACCGTAGGTCGTCCTGTTGGCGATTGTATTTGATTCTCCGCGCACTCCAACCGTACCGCCAAAACCTTGTATACCCGGTGCAACGCCCAGATTAGTGATCTTGAATCCAGGGTTGCTTGATGTCAATGTCCCTGCATAGGGCAAAGTCAATCCGCCGCCACCAAATGCTGCTGTCGTCTGAACGGATCCGTCCGGGAATCGAAAACCACCTGAGTCAGAATAAACAAGGCCATGCACTTGCAGCGCATAAGCCGGAGCATCCGCTCCGATGCCTACGAACCCATTCGGGTTCAAGAGGAGATCGCCAACATCCGTTCTTATACGTCCGTCAGTGCCGTCATGTGTAAGTTCGAGATAACGTCCCCAACTTGACGATGAACTCCCGTGAATCTTAATGTGAGCACTATGGGTACGATTCGCAGACCAGTCGGTGTAGAAGCCAAAGAACTGATCACTGGAGTCGTTACCGAGAAAGGGGGAAAGCAGGTTATTGTCCCAACGGATCGCAAACCGACCGGGGTCGTTAAGAGTGGGTGTACGCAGAATCAGCTCGCCCTGATTCTTGCTGAATTGAACGTTCCCGTTGACCTCGAGTTTTTGTGTGGGAGACGGCGTTCCAATGCCTACGTCTCCGGACAAATAATACAGGTCACCGGATGAGAGCAACCAGTGTGCATTGTCAGCGCTCAAGGCAACTGTCGCGGTGTCGGATCGCCCGGCCCGCATTGCATACGGTACGCTTACTAATTGCAGCATACCGTCTAATTCAGGATCGGATCCGATAGCAATGGCCATCCACCTGACGCCGCCGGAAAAAACCGTCGCTGGAATAGGTGTTATCCCGCCCAGTATGAGATGGAACATGCTGGCCGTGACTGTTACGCCGGGGTGTGTCTCAGTCCAGAGTTGAGTCGTTTTGCTGGAATCGTCGTACACAGCAAAAGTCATGGAGACAACTGTATCGAGCGCTCCCCCGCCGACTGCCGACAGTTTGCCTTGATAATCAATGAGAGGTGGAACTTCGGCACTCGAAATCAGCGGAATTGAAAGCATTGCTAGAGTTAGAAGAATCCTGCGATAGCGCGATTTAGACATATTTTAACCTCCAAGTGAGCATATGTAATTTTCTATCGTCATAGCATAGTAAATTGTCCAGTTCGGGGAAAGCCACTAATGGACTATGTTTTCAGGTTGGGGCTCGCCAGTCTGCGGGGCTGGCCAAAGGGCAGACAAAGCGCCCCGATACGGTTGCGTATTTGTTAAACTTGCCAAACGTCTTTGGAGATTCTATTCTTATTTAATAGCAGGGGATCGTGAGAATGGTATTGCCTTATGA
>JBHHVC010000218.1:0-4691 GCA_046754125.1 Candidatus Zixiibacteriota bacterium | reverse complement strand
CTCAAAGATCATTGTGACAATCTCTGTCAGTTTGCTTGTCGCCGGATCGGCATGGATACTGGGCACAGAGGCGGGACAGTTCATGCAGGAACGGAAGCTGCTGAGGTACAGGGCGGTTCGGTCGACCGATTCTACCGCCGGTCTGAAGGTGGGAGACACTCTTTCTGAGCACTACTTCGAGGATCTTTATCGAAATACAGTAACTCTGACCGCCGTGGTTCGCGGTCCAACCGTTCTGGTTTTTTTTGACCCGGGTTGTGGTTCGTGCGATGAGGAAATCAAGCTAATTCAAAGTTTGGTCACCATTGAAGAGGACCGTAAAAAGTTCATATTAGTCTCGGCGGGCAATCCGCTGCACATATTGGACATGGTCGAGGGATATGGCATCACGTTGCAGGTGTTGTATGATCACCGCGGGACGTTTTCATCTACATTAGGAATAGAGGGGTTTCCGACGAATTTGTTTGTAAATGGTGACAGGGAAATAAGACGTGTTGTTCAGGGGCGACTGACAGCGGATGAAATCGTCTCCGTGCTAAGGGAATAGTGTCACTTAGAATGCCAATGGAAGGCGTACATTCATCCAAAACACCGATCGTGGAGAGGAGGTGAGACTATTGAAGAAGAACAGAGTTCTTGCGGGGCTGCTATTTCTATCGCTATTTGCATTTGCATTCTCAATGACCATTCATACAAGTGCCTGGGCAAGCGACTGTTGTTATGTAGAAGTATGCATGGGCGGTTGCACTAGTACACGAGGCAATTGGAATCAAACGCACACACATTGTCAACTCAACCCAGCCGATCAATGTTATTTGGCATGCGTATGCTGGTAGAATACTAAACTGTTTCTGATATACCTTCCATTGGTTCCGGTGCGATAGCCCTTAGCGGGTTGTCGCGCTTATTCTGAGTATATTGGGGTGACCTTGCTTGAAAAACGTCAACCCCCCTGATTCAGCATGTATTAGAGGGAATCGCCAACGGTTTTTGGAGAAGGTTCGGTTTTTTGTTGCGGCCGCGCCACAAACCGGCCCATTGAATGCGCCCGAATGCGTTTTGGGCGGGCAATAGACACCTCGAGACTCAGAACATCAGTATCCTGCCACAGTTTGGGCAAAGGATTTTTTCGAGAATTCCACTGGATTAAATCGGTTGACAACACGTCCTATAGATGTTAATTAAGCGAAATCTGCCGCATGGCTCTGGCTCAATAGCCGGGTTACGCCTGTGCCGGGAGTGTGCGGTGTGGACTTAAACGGTATGAAGGGTGCTCCGATGAACAGACTGCTGGTTGTCCTGACGATATTTCTTGCCTTTGCCTTCAATCTATCAGTAATGGCTCAAGACGAGGAAAAGGGCGGAGACATCGCCGAGTTGAACTTTTTCGGCGGCTTTGCTGTCCCCGGCGGAGGAATCACCGATTTCGGCGACTCGCTGGGGGCGACTACTGGATGGACTATGGGAATCGACGGCGGACTGTTCGTTACTCCGGCCCTGGTGGTAGGAGTTAATTTTACATATACCCAGTTTGGAATCGATGGCGACCTTACACCCGGACACCACCATCGCCTTTTTACACCTAGCGTTTACGCCAGATATTATTTTGAAGGAGAGAGTGATCTCTTGCCGTATCTGAAGGCGCACGTTGGGGTTGAGAATCCGAAGTTTTCTACCGGTTTTTCGACTCCGCAGGGGGATCGTTTCCGTGAATTCGCGTATGACCCGTCGCTGGCTGCCGGGTTGGGCGCAGGTCTGTTCTATTTCACGGCGGACTACAGCGGGCTGTTCATAGAGACGAATTACAATGTTGCCTTTACCGAGGATGCGGAGCATGATTTTGGTGACCGGACCTTCATATTTGGCAAGAATGTTGCCATATTTGAAATACATGCAGGCGTACGTATCCTGCTGTCCTCGGGAGAATGACGATATCACAACTGTTTACAAGGCCCGTCGATGTCGGCGGGCTTTTTTTGTCGCACGTTATTGATGGCGAAATACAATATGGGTAACTGCAAACTGTTGTTGGTCGACGACGAGAGGTCGCAACGGGACCTAATCGGCGGCTACCTGGGGCAAAACGGATTTGAGGTTCGACAGGCCGGCTCTGGAGAGGAAGCTCTTAACCTGTACCCGACGTTTTTTGCTCCTGTCGCGCTGGTCGATATGAGGATGCCGGGCATGGACGGCATCGATCTCCTCAAACGTTTGAAAGAGATCAATCCGTTTATTCAGGTGGTTGTCTTGACGGCATTCGGTTCGGTGGAGACGGCGGTATCGGCAATGAAAGCAGGAGCCTGCGATTATCTGACCAAGCCGGTTGAGGAACTGGATGAACTGCTGCTGAAGCTGCAACGGGCGGCCGCCCACAACCAACTGGTAGTAGATAATCAAATTATGGCCGACCAGTTGCAGGAACAGTTCGCGTCCAGCGAGATAATAGGCGAATCCGCGCCAATAATGCGGGTCAAGGAGCTCATTGCCAGGGTCGCACCCAGCGATTCAACCGTTCTTATCACCGGACCTTCCGGCACCGGCAAGGAACTGGTGGCTCGTGCCGTTCATGCCCTTTCGGGTCGCGCCGCCAAGAGTCTGGTCGCTATCAACTGTGCAGCGTTTCCCGAAAACCTGCTCGAATCAGAGATGTTTGGCTATGAAAGGGGAGCTTTCACTGGAGCCGATCGGTCCAAGCCGGGTCGGTTCGAGCTTGCTGACGGGGGCACGCTGTTTCTCGACGAAATTGGTGAAATGCCGACAGGGATGCAGGTAAAGCTTTTGCGAGTGCTGGAAGAGAGAAAGATTCAACGACTCGGCTCAGTGCGAGAAACAGAACTTGATATTAGAATCGTCGCGGCCACCAATCGCGATCTGCAGGCGTTGATTGCCGATGGGCGATTCCGCGAAGATTTGTATTATCGCTTGAACGTAATAACGATTTCAATGCCGCCACTTGGTGAGCGTCCGGGAGACATAATGCTGCTGGTGCAGGCGTTTCTTGGAAGATTGTCGCGCAAGGCGGGCAAGAGTATCACCGGTATCGATTCAGAGGCAGCCGCCGTGCTAACCTCCTACGGCTGGCCCGGCAATGTCCGTGAGCTGGAGAACGTTATTGAGCGGGCAGTAGTCCTGGCGAATGGTGAGAGCCTTACCAAGTCCGATCTGGTCGGACTTACTCCCACCTCTGCAAGGAGTGCAGACCTGTCAACAGTTTGGCCGCTTTCGGATGTCGAAAGGGATCACATTATCAACTGCCTTGGCACACATGGCTGGAACCTGACTCTTTGTGCCGAAAAATTGGGCATTCACCGCAACACGCTGCGCTCTAAGATACGAGAATACGGGCTGTCCAAGGACCGTTAGCCAATCGCGATTGGGAGGTCGGGTGAAAGGCTACATGTTGATCAAGCGCAGATTGAAACAGTTTTCTCCTCCGACTAATTCTGTGCAGACATCTTTCTGAACCGCACAATAATTGTGCGTTACGCTTGTGCGTTCAATTACAGCTAACTCCTATACTGTTGTGACGCTCCCGGTTATACATTCCGGCACGGTTATTGATACATCTATTCCTGAAGCCGAAGAAATGGCAAAGCAAAGTGAGGACAGCAATGAATAGATTACTCGGATTCATATTGATACTGGTTTTAGCCGCCGGTTTTGTCGGATGCAGCGATGACGATGAGGACCTGATTATCGTCACTTCGAAACCGATCACGCCCCAGGGTGTCACCTCAGTCACCGGCAACGCAGCCGTGCATGTTTTCTGGTACGGACCATATCAAGCTGACATTGCTTCGTTTAGGGTCTGGCGGTCGCTTGAACCGGTTGACAACTATATTATGATCGGAACTATACAGGCAGAGTCGAATCCGAACCTCGATCTGATTCAGTACGAGTTTATTGATGCCAGCGCTCCGAACGGGCAGACATTCTTTTATGCTGTGACATCAGTTGATCGAGGCGGCAGGGAGTCCGAGCTTTCCGCAGAGAATGTTTTCGATACGCCGCGACCGGAAGGGGATGTTTCGTTGTGGGCATCACTCTCGGAGTTCCCGGGTTTTTCCGGCTACGTTCTTTCTGAAGACTTGCGAGTGGATTGGAACAGCGCTGCTGCCGACGTGTATGTCGATTCGGTCGACGGCGTCTTTTTTCTCAATGCTCGCGATGTCGACACCGATCTGCAGGATGTCGGTTTCACATCATCATTCGATGATATCGGCTGGGCGCCCACAGAGGGATGGTCGGTCAATGGCTGGACGGAACTAATCTTGGGGCACACATATATCATCTGGACGCGGGACCTCAACTACGCCAAGATGCGTGTAGAGTCGATAAACACAGGCTCGGTGACTTTTCAGTGGGCATATCAAACGGTTGCCGATTTACCCGAGCTTGCCCCGGGGCATGTCGGAGCGGAAAAGCCACAGCACGGTCCAGAATATCTCAGGAAGATCAATTCAGGCGCCGATCAATCGGTCGACCGATAGAGAGAGGATGGTTTTATTATGTTACGTGCAAAGATAACATCAATAGTGGTTGGTCTTGTTCTGACCAGCATGGCCGCAACGGCTGTCAGATCGCAGAGTATCAGCCGAGACAACGATGACGATCAGAATTATGTTGATCGGTCAAAGATCGACCGATATCTCGATGTGGAGATATGGGCAAACCACTCGGACGGTGACTAC
>JBHHVC010000217.1:0-4710 GCA_046754125.1 Candidatus Zixiibacteriota bacterium | reverse complement strand
CAGCAGACGATCAACAGCCAGAAGACGCGCGTGGAATCCGCCGCGCCGGGCGGGAGGATTGGGCCGCCGACATGGGGAATTGGAGGAGTGCCGGGCGTGACCATCGGGCACATGTGATTATCACCGATACGGGCAGCTGGCACGCCGCCGATCAGAACAGTCGGACAGCCTAGAACGATTGAACCCCCGTGCACGGTCATATCACCCATTCGCGCTGCCGGTTTTCCCATAGACTACTCCTTGTCTCTGTGCGAACCAAATGGCGTACTGCCAACTTAGTATACGTAAGATACAGCGAGAGAGTCAACCCCTGATTGGAACTCCTGCAACCCGCCCGGGGCAGCACATAAGAACTTGACTGGCATATCCACTGGCCGTATAGAGTCCTCGGAACGAAATTGAATATGGCATGGATATTACTGTGGACGATTCCGACAATGTCTTTGTCACCGGCTCTACAAGTTCTACAGGTTTTCCAAAGACTGCGGGAGCACACCTAACCTATCTGGGCACCGATGAAGCCTTTGTGACCAAAATAAACAGTTCCGGCAGTGCTCTGGTGTACAGCACTTACTTGGGGGGAAATGGATTCGATGAGGGTATTGGAATCAGAGTGGACGGCTCGGGCAGTACTTATATTACAGGCTGCACCCGCTCACCCGATTTCCCGGCAGTCGGAGCGTACCAAACCTACCAGGGTGACTGGGATGTCTTTTTAACCAAACTGAATTGGCCCGCAGTGCCTTACTCTATAGTACGCACTTAGGGGGAACCGAATACGATGAAGTATGGGGCAGTGCGATCGATGCATCCGGGGCGGTATACGTTACCGGTGCGACAGGTTCTCCTGATTTTCCCGTCATGAATCCATATCAGGGGACTTATCAGGGAGGTGCAAACGATGTCTTTGTTACTAAGTTCAGTGGTTGTTGCGTCGGGGTTCGCGGCGATGTCAGCGGCGACGGTAATGATCTCGATATCGTAGACCTCGTCACTATCACTGATTTTCTGTTTGGTGCAACGCCGCCAATCCCGTGCCCGTAGCCCAGACTTGTTTGCGGGCGGCAAATCCCCGATCTGCCTATAAACCAGTCGTCCCTGAAAAAGTCGATTCATGGGGTGAAAGGAATGAAAGTGTAGTCGTTAGTTGTGGTTCCGATGAGAACTCCAGCGGACTTGAGCCAGCCACAGATTGAAACCCCTGAGCGGTTCCGATAACAGAGTTTCTTACCAAGCCTGTGCGCGCAGTGATGACAGACAATCAGCTAGAATGAATAGCGAACACCGACAGCAGGCAGGATGCCGCTGTCATAAATGAATCCGTCGCTGGCATTAACGATCGGATTTGCCCGATTGGTGACGTTGGCAACGTTGACATACAATTCAGTTGCTCCGAGATCAAAACCCAAATGCAGGTTCAAACCGATGTTCGATGGAAAACGGGAGGAGTTTTCAGCAGCAAGAGCGTTGGAATAGTAGCTACCGGTATATCTTTCGGTCTTTCCTATCACCGAACGATTAGAGGTCGGAGTGTAGGGATAGCCGGAGCGAGCGGAGAAGGCTCCCCCAAGCGTCACCACCCGACTCAGTTTATAGATAGCCTCGACGAAGGCACGATGGGGAGCGTTTAGGCGGTATGGGACGGTGACTCCGTAGGATTGCTCGATAGCGTGCGTATAGCTATAGAACACGTAGACATCAAGCCGCGACGCGAACAATCCCTTCAAATCCAGCGAAATATCGCTGCCAACGAATCTGTTCTTCCCCGACGATTCCATCCTGATGAAACGACCGGCCGGAATGCCATTGTCCAGCAACTTTTCAAAATCCGGTGACACAACCGGTAAGTTGTCGATCTGCTTGGTAAACATGCCAAGACGCCACGGACCGCGAGAGTATTGGAGCGAAAGTAATCGAGTATCTACCGGTGTCAGTGTACTTGCTTCCGCGTGAATCAACACCTGGTATGGTTCGACGATACGCTGAGCAGGGCTTTCGGCGAACGTACCGTAGTAGATCGACAGATTGCTGCGGCTGTTCTCGTCTGCCGACCGAAGAGTCAGACCTACACGACCGTTCAGCCTGCCGGTCTGGCTCAAACTGCCGAATCGGTCATAACGCAGCCCAAGATCAAGCTTCAGGCGACGGACAGAGTATACCATTGACGTGTAGGCGCTGCTGTTTAGTTGTTTCCGTCGGCCCGAATACCTTTGGTACTGATCATTGAGTTCCCTTTGGTAAACAAACGGATTGTCGCTTGCGGCATCGTAAGGCAGGAAATTCCAATTATGCTGATCCATTTCAACGTCGTTACGCCCGGCGTAAGACACCTCTCCTCCGAATTGAACCTCTGTCTGCCCGGAAAACCAGGTAGCATCAACACGAGCCGCTCCCGATTTCTGGCGGCTGGTTAGATCAAGATGGAAGTTATCAGCGCCACTTGAGGCCGTTGGTCGGGCAAGGTACTGCTCGTTGGTCGATCGATAGGTCACAGCAAGATCGACCAGGAGTTTCTCAAAAATACCGCGCAGGCGGCCGGATGTAAACCAGTCGGTAGAATGCTGGGAGGTGCTGATACCGTTTGGATTGCCGGCAGTTGAACTAAATGAGTAGGTCAGCCAGTCACCGGTCGAATACTGGTCGATATACAGGCGAAACTGCGGCGAGAGCTTCACGCCGATAGAGGCGACTATATCCTGAAAATTGGTCGGGGGCAAAGTACGGCGGTCAGATTCAATTTCGAACTGATTTACAAGTTTATCCAGAACTGACTTGCGAAGAGAACCCAGGACATAGTAACGCTCATTCCCCTGCGAATAGACTCCCGTTGCCTCGATCAGGGACAGATTGAATGAACCCCTCCGGTGAGAAGTGAACTGATTGGGAGTGCGCAGGTCAAATACCGATGGCTCTCTGTATCGGGCAGGTGTACCGTTGGGGAAGTATTTGATCCGGTCGATGACATCACCGGGAATAACCGAAAACATGCCATAATGATTCAAATCGGACCCGATTGGCTGGCCGTTCAAGCGGATAGTTGGGTTGCTACCGTTCACCCGTATCTTGGATGACAGGGAGGAACCCTGACGAGCAATCCGGGGACGGCGCAGAACGCTCAGTGGATCACCGGCCAGCACAGACCGAGAAGTGATTTTTCTAATCTCTTCGTTGTTGAGCGTCGCTCCCTTTCCGGGATCGCCCGATGATGTGACAACCCGGATTCCGGGCATCTCAATCTCGAAAGAGTGGAGCACGAATGATTGCAATGCGGCTCTTTTTTCACTCAAAGGAACCAACAGTGCGGTGTACCCCACCGATGTTATGCTTAGTCTCGCCCCGGCATCTATATCGTCAGGAATTGCCAGTCGGAAGTTACCGGCCGTATCGGTTACTGTACCGGCAATAATGGTCGACGGCGTACGGACCGCCACTGTCGCTCCGAAGACGGGATCGCCGTCTGAATCGACGACCGAGCCGGACAGGGACCATCCCCCACCTGCAACGGTTCCGGCCGTGCTCAGGAGGAGGACTACCGTAATTGCAAGGATTTGGCTGGCTCTTTTACTCTTCATACCAGCCAGTCCTGCTCAAATGTCATGCCGGGGAGAATACGAGCTTGCCTGTAGCGTACATCGCGACGAGACAACAGGTTGCAGCAATAACGACTAAACGGGGATAGTGCAACTAATTGCCGGTATGCAGGACATTTGCCAAATGTGGACTTATGGCAACTGAAGCGGCGCCGGTCTTGATTCAGCAAAGCTCCGACCTATATTGCCTGATGCAATTCCTAGGCGAAATTGCCGGGCTATCAACCGGCCTGTTATGGGCAATTACATCGATCTGTTTTTCGGAGGCGGGTAAACGGATCGGTTCATTTCATGTCAACAAGATCCGTTTGCTCATGGCTATCGCAATCTACACAGCGATGCTTTTGCTAACATCCGGGTACTTGTTTCCGAGCGATCTCAATGGCCAGCAATTCTTCTGGCTCGCACTATCCGGGTTTATTGGTCTCGTTCTTGGGGATGGTTGCGGTTTCAGAGCACTGGTTATCATTGGCCCACGACTGACAACCGTCATGTATGCCCTTGCACCGATTATTGCGACTGTCGTAGCGTGGTTGTTCCTTGGCGAACAGCTCGGGTGGCTGGATTTGGTCGGAATTGCCGTGACCATTTGCGGAATAGTCTGGGTTGTCTTTGAACAGCGCAGGAAGGAAAAGCCAACGACACCCGTCTGGGATCATCCCGACAAAGGTTCCTTTTTGTTTGGCATTCTACTGGGACTGGGAGCGGCAACTGGGCAGGCAGTCGGGCTGGTGATGGCAAAGCATGCTATGTTTAATGCCGGCGGTATAGTTGCGCCGATGGAGGCATCATTTGTGCGAATGGTCGTTGCGGCCGCATCTATTTGGATGTTCTCAATCGTGCGTGGACAAGCTGTAGCTACTTTCGATTCCATGAAAAACCGATCGGCAATGACCTTCTGCCTCGGCGGCGCCATTGCAGGGCCGTTCCTGGGTGTCTGGATGTCTTTGGTTGCCGTGTCGTTGATCGCTACCGGTGTTGCGGCCACTTTGAATGCTACTACACCGGTCATGATCCTACCGATGGTTGTCCTGTTTTATAAGGAGAAGCTGTCGGCACGCACGATTATCGGAACAATCGTAACAATAATTGGCGTGGCTCTCTTGTTCCTGAGTTGACC
>JBHHVC010000216.1:0-4711 GCA_046754125.1 Candidatus Zixiibacteriota bacterium | reverse complement strand
CGTGTTGGCGCTGTTCATGTTTGCCCTTGCCGGATTTCCCGCAACAATCGGGTTCATTGGCAAATTCTACATTTTTTCGTCCGCAGTGAAGCAGGGATTTATTTATCTGGCTGTAATCGGTGTGTTGAATTCATTCGTTTCGGTTTACTACTATCTCAGAGTGGTAAAGGCAGTCTATTTCGAGGAAGGTCCCGCCCATCCTCAGGTTGTTCCGTTGTCTCTATCTGCAATGACGGCGATAGTGATTGCGGCAATCGGGACAGTCGGCTTCGGTTTGTTCCCACATCAGATTCTTCAGATGTCGCGCCAGGCGATATTTGCGTTTCTTTAGATGTAGAACGTTCTTACAAGTAAACGAAGAAGAAACATAGCGGATCGCCACCGGCGAAAAGAAAATCGACGAAGTAGGTAAGATCGACAATATCTCCGCTTAGGCCGTCGCAATTGACATCTCCCGCTTCGGGAGGCACAGGCGCCGGGCCGCCATCAAAGAGAAACTCAACCAGCATAGTCAAATCTACGATGTCGGGAGATCCGTTGCCGTCGAAATCGCCCGACCGCGTCCAAACGCGAGTTGCGTTGTTAAGCGACACAGCGGTCAAATCGGAGACAATGTTTTGTATCGGCGTTCCGGCATCGACATAGCTAAAAGCTTTGCATTCGATTTCTGACACGCCAATAAGGGCATTGAACTCCAGTCCGGTCGATCCAACGTCAAGGTATTGGAATAGAATGCTTCCGTCGATAGTGAGAATAACTTCAAATGTGATGGTCGTATCATCGGAAGCATTGAAGCTGCTGAGGCGATACCATTCAAAAACCACCGTGTCGTTCGTGCTGCTTTTGTACATATACAAACCGGCCTGTGGCACCGCAATGTCGTCAATAATCAAATCAGCCCAAAATGGAGAGACAAATGTCTGAAAGGGAGAACCCGGCAGTGGGAAGGTGCTGAAGAAACCTCCTACGTTCAGATCGGGGTCAGTGAAAGATATACCACCGTTCACACCGACATATACAGCGCTGTACGTGGTGGAATCGTAGTAAGGGAAGTCATACCCGATTTGCAAAGCGCCGGTAGTGCCGTCGTCGAGCGGATTCGCACCAGTTCCATGGAAAGCCGAGTTGGGGACTTGTATCCCCATGTCGCGAGCTGATATCCAGTTAAACTCCGGTCCGTTCGGTTCCCCCGACGACAGAGCCTGGTAAGTGTGATCGTTGCACGGAATAGTCAGATAGGTCGGAACAAAGGCTTCCGAGTCCAGCGGTCCGCCGCTTGGCCCCCAATCGATCTCAAGAATACCGGTGTATCGCTCCACTCGGTCGTCAAGCAAAGTAGCATCGAGAGTAACGTTGATGTGAAACGAATCGCTGGGAGCAACTGTCCCAGTAGATGGGACAGCCACAAGCCAGTTGGCGGTCGATTTGGACAGCGAGTCATTGTCAACAATAGAAAAGTCAACGGCGTTGGAAGTGCCACGATTGAACAACCAGAGGTCTACAACTGCGGCGATTGTGTCGGCAACGGTCGTGTCGATCAGAATAGGCATTGTATACAGCGAAGGAGGAGCTGACAGAGTTGTTATAGCTGCCTGAAGGTCCGGGCGCGGGCCAATATGTTCCGAAGTGTCGCCAAGTTGCAGCGATCCGGTTGCAACGAGGGCGTCGCGTATATTGTCCGGCGTTAACAGCACCCCAAAGGCGGCTTTGTAGTACCCTTGTAAACAGGCGACAGCGCCGGTGATGATTGGAGAGGCTGACGACGTTCCGCCAAACGAGGAGGTGTAGAATTGATCCTCATCGCCATTGGGAGCAAACAGCCCACCATATCCGGTAGTATACACTCCCATGCCGTAGCCCTGAAGGTTTACACGCTGGCCGAAATTCGAAAAATCAATTCGCTTGCGATCATCGAACGAAGATGCCGGATATGCTGCCCCGACCAAAATCGCGTGGGAGTTTCGCCATGTGGTATCAAACATCTGGCCATAGAGACCGATGTCGTCATAGTCCTCGGCGCCGTTACCGGCCGCCTCTATCACAGCAATGCCATTGGCCCAGGCGTATTGAATGGCATCATAATTGTCCTGCCAGTATTCCATGCAGACATAACCTAGCTGGTCGGGCCTTGACTGGAAGTTAAAGTGCGGGCCGGGAGCATGTAGCTCAATAAGTATGACATCTCCGGCCTGCAGATTATTTATGGCCATGTAGATTGCTTCGGCGGTGGACTGGCCGCCGATCGAAATCATGCCGATATCTGCTCCTGGGCAAATACCCGTGACTCCATAGCCATTGTCACCGGCGATAAGTTCGCCAATCACTGCCGTGCCGTGATCTCCCCATCCCAAAGTCGTGAGCGGTGTGCCTCCGATGATGCCGCCGAGCGCCTTGTCAAGGTCTTCGTGGGTTGTTTGCCAGTTTCCCTCGATATCGACGATCTTTATTCCGGCACCATCACCGCCAGCCAGCGTGTTTGCATAATCGGCATCGATTCCTGCCGGGGCGGCTTCCCGATAATCCTGGTTCGGTTGGAAGTCTGGAGTGGGGGGCGAGATATCACCAGCCGGCTCGGGCACTGGGACTACGAAGGCAAGTTCTACTTCATCGAGCAGGTTTAGCGAGTTGACCAGCAACTGGGCCTCGGTGGGGTCAGTCACTTCTATTCGGTAGTAGGCGGCAAGGTCGGCCAGAGCGTGTCCACTGCTCAACTGGGCGGCATGGCGCTGTCTATCAAGGCGTTTGGGATTGGTATTTGCAAACAGAGGACGGAGCCGATCAGGCGAATAGCTGCCGAGCGCAGCGTTCGGTTGAGAAAGAGACTGGCCGGATTTGGCATAGAGTCGTCCATTATCGATTCGCACACCTAATTCATCTGGGAACTTTACGATTACATGGCTAATGTTTGCCAGATTTGAGACTGCTACCTGTGTCGGCATGGCCACAGGCTGGCGCTGGACAAGTTGGCGGGGAGAAGTGGTTAATGTCACAGCAGGGGCGCTGGCGACCTGATGGAATGTAATCAACAGCAGGCTGGCGAGGATGAGACCGGCCAGCGGTAGTCGTCCCCGAATGATCGAATAGTTATTCATGCGCTGCCAATTCATAATAGTCGCTCCGAATCGAACCAACAGGTCAGACCGCTAAGATTGCAGACCCGCAACGCCGAACTTGGCGATAGTGGCGGAGTCCTTACACTTGCAATATATGATAGCTTAGCGTCTTGTCAATTTCTTATCTGGTGACTAATTATCGGAAGAACCGGCTGCCACAACAGCCTTCTTCGCGGAACGAGCGGTACCGGCCTTGCTGGCATCGAAACTGTGCTTGCCATTGATTGGGGGGACCTTCATCGGATACTTGCCAGAAAAGCAGCTGGAACAGTAGGTTGTATCGGGCAGTGATGACATCGACAGCATGCCTTCCAGCGAGAGGTATCGGAGGGAATCAACGCCAATCTGTTTCTCTATCTGGGCTACCGAACAGTGGGAAGCTATCAATTCTTCGTGAGTAGGCATATCGATACCGAAAAAACATGGAGAAATCAGCGGCGGTGAAGATACCCGGAAATGAATCTCTTTTGCGCCGGAGTCGCGAATGAGTTTAACCAGTTTTCGCGAAGTAGTCCCACGCACTATGGAATCATCCACCAGAACCACCCTGCGGTTTTTGAGCACTCCCTTGACCGGGTTGAACTTGACCTTCACATCGAGGTCTCGGATGGTCTGGAGCGGGTCAATAAATGTTCGTCCTACATAGTGATTGCGAATAAGGCCGATTTCAAAGCGAATGCCCGATTCTTCAGCGAAACCGAGCGTGGCCGTATTTGCCGAGTCCGGAATACCAATTACGATATCTGCGTCCACCGGATGCTCTCTGGCCAATTGGCGGCCGAGTCGCCTGCGGATTTTATCGACGTTTTCTCCAAAGATCATTGAGTCCGGCCGTGCAAAATAGATGTACTCGAAAATACAAAAGGCGTGCTTGCGCGGCTTGTGCGGAAAGAACGATTTCAGTCCTTTCTTCGTTATTTCCAGAACCTCGCCCGGCTCAATATCGCGAACATATTTGGCGCCAATGATATCGAAGGCGCAGGTTTCTGAGGCTACTACCCACGCTGAGCGAAGTTTTCCCAGTGCCAGTGGACGGAAGCCGTACGGATCTCGAGCCGCAATAACAGAATCCTCGGTGAGAAAAAGTAGCGAATAGGCGCCCCGGATTGCTCCCAGCGCATCAATTATGCGTCCCATTCGAGAGTCCTTCCGGGACTTGGCGGCTAGATGCAATATCAGCTCTGTGTCCGAAGTCGTCTGGAATATGGAGCCGCCGGCATCCAGTTTTCGCCGTAGTTCAATTGAGTTGGTGAGATTGCCGTTGTGCGCTATGGCCAGGTTGCTGGACCGGTTGGTGATCAAGAATGGCTGGATATTGATCAACGACGACGCTCCGGTGGTGGAGTACCTGGTGTGCCCAACGGCGATATTGCCGGTAAGGCGCGAAAGGACTTCCCGTTTTGAAAGCACGTCCGGGACCTGCCCCATCCCCTTGTGCATATGAATTATTCCCTTGTCGGAAGTTACAATACCGGCCGACTCCTGGCCTCTGTGCTGCAGTGAATACAGGCCGAAATAGGTCAGTTCCGAAGCTCGAGAGTGTCCGAGAATACCGAAAACGCCGCAGTTGTCGTGAACCGTAGAATCCAGCATTGGCA
>JBHHVC010000215.1:0-4723 GCA_046754125.1 Candidatus Zixiibacteriota bacterium | reverse complement strand
CCGCCTATACGCTATTGATGAAGAGCTTGAGTTTTGGGTGGTATTTGGATCGGCGGCCCGTTATACTATGGCATCATCATAACCAACCTTATGCAGGAGGGAGTCCATGAAGATCAAAATGATTGTTATCACTACCGTAGCCAGCGCATTAATCGCGGGTACCGCCACAGTGACGGCCGGGGACCGCGAAGATGCTATGGCACAGGCCCAGCAAGCTCTTCAGGCTTTGGGGATGGGCACGGAGCCGGGCGCAAAAGTCGAGGCGATCAACTGGCGCAAGCTGGCCAAGCTGCTGCCGAAGGAGATCGATGGCATGGAGTCCGGAAAACTCGACGGCGGAACTTTCAACATCGGTGGGCAGGGGATGGCCGGGCTGGCTGCACTGAGCAAAAGCAAAGGTGACAGCGCAGACATGCCGGACTTCTCGATGAGCTATTCGACAGTCGAACGTTCTTATACACAAAAGCTCGACAACGGAAAGAAAAAGAAACTGACTATCCGCATTATGGATTCGGGAATGGCTCGTTTGATGCTTCAGCCGTACATGATGGCAGTCGAATACGACACGCCGGAGGGGATGCTAAAATCTACAAAGATTGGAGACTACCCGGCCAAGCTGATGCTCGAATTCGATGACGATCTGGAAGTGACCAAGACGCAGTACATGGTTTTGGTATCAGATCGAATACTGGCGCAGTTTGATGGCAATGGCAACGCCACCCAGGACGAAGTAGAGGCTCTTGCAACAGGGTTTCCGTTTGCAGAGATTGAGAAGCTGGCCCAGCAGGCTAAGGCGGCTCCCGACAGCACATCGAACTAGTAGTTGCAAGCTGATCTCAAGGGGGCAGACCGGGAGTGTCTGCCGCCCACCGCTGCAGGTTGTCGACAAGCTGGCATGACAGCGTCTTATCGCCGAACCCGTCCTTTTTCAGATCTGCCCGCGTCTGAAGTTTGCCGTCGCCAACCAAGTCCAGATAGTCGTTGTTCTTGGAACGAAAGTCCTTGTGCCGATACAAACGCAACGACTTGCCCAGAGGAATCTGGTAGCGCACGGACGATACAGCTTTGTCGAACGGCCGTGACTGGACGGCAAGTTTCAAGAAGTCGCTGATTGTCGCATCGTCGGCGCCCTGAATGCCAAACCGTAGTCCCCTGAAATGATTATGCTCAAACATATCGATCCACATGTCGTCAACAGACGTTATTCTCGTGGGCGAAAAACGCTCCGGAGGTGGGCGAAACTCGGCCAGTCGTATCCGGTGATTTCGCAGCCAATGGAAACAGGAATACAGGAACATAGCTCCGCCGGTATGTATGTAGATACCGGCTCCGGCGTTGAAATTGCACTGAAAGGGACTGTATCTTCGCTTGCGTCCCCTGATCTTACAAGTGAAATGCTTTTCGGACAACTTGTAGATTCCTGACAGTGTGCAGTTACCGGGTCGGACCTGCAGTAAATCAGACGGATCAATCCGAAGCTCGAACAGGTGCGCCCAATCTTCACCGCCGATGACGGGAGCGCTCTGTTGGGTGTTTCGCATGGTCATCAGATACAGTCTCTGGTTATCCTCGTTTATCAGACTCATGCTTTGACAATTGAACTCAGCCCCCGGAACATGCAGCGAATAGACGGCGTCGAATCCGTCCGACCAGTCGGTAGTTCGCGAAAAATAAAGGTCGAGATACTTGCGGCCATCCGATGCATACTTGCCCAAGACAGCGAGCAGTGTGTAACTACTGGCGAGTTTAGTTATAGCAACTGCTCCTGCTTTAGCGTCAGGTCGATCTATCCAAATGCTATTCGGAAGCAGCGTGGGCTGCCGGGGATCGTGCAGATTGTAGAACAGTATACGAGACCGGTATACATTTTGGTCAGAGGACTCTACCGGCGCGGCAAGAATATCTCCGCAGGAATCGATCCCGCCCACATGCCAAAGTTCTTTGGGAAGGCCGCGCGTATCGTCGTTGACGCAAATCACTGCGGCAATTCTATCCCCAGCAGGCGGCATGTCCTGACAATGCACATTGGTCCGCCAGGCGGTGCCGAAGGTACGCGATTCCATATGCACAATAAACAGGTGGCCCCTCCTGCGTTTCTTGTCACCACCCGATATTACCAGGTAGTCGCTGTCCTTCAATCGCGTAACGCCCTGAAAGTGGTTGTTCATACCAGAGTTAGCGGTTCGGGAAGTGTACCGATTGCCGGATATCAGTCCGCCGTCCCATGCAGCCAGAAAGTCGCCGGTTGAATAGATACGGGAAAAGGCGGCTGACACTTTCCGGGCATGGTTTGGCGTATCATCCAACGGTTGGCCGGGCGCATGAATGGCCGGCTTGACACACACGTAATCGCTATCAGGCATCTTTTACATGTCAGGCAGTTCGGGTTCGTTCCTAAGTGAGTTGCTCTCACTTACGGTTGGTGTAAGGTGAAACCACACCGAGCGTGTAGTTAAACTGCTTGGTGTCGGCTAATAGATGGCACGGCACAAAGAGTTGCTCTTGGGAAATGCACTCCGAAATACCGGCTGTTTTGCGGAGGTCAGGCCATTGCGCCGGCGCAAAACTGCTGAAGCCCTTGTACCTGGTCTGAGATTCCAAGGGTGGTCAAATAGGCCAGGTCCAAAGCAGACAATTTCATATCATGAATGTGGTGTTTTTCATCGTACTCAGTTGCAAACGCTATATGCACCGCTGTCAGCGCGTTCAACTGCGGCGACGGCAACTGGCTTGGCCGGTAGTGCATTGCAACCGCCTCAACCATGGCATCCGGTAATCCCCATAACCCGAGAAGGTGCGCACCCATAAGTGCGTCGGTAACTCCCATGAGCTTAAGTTGCGCCATGTGTAGCTGAAGAGACTCTCGTTCGCTCAATTCGACAGCCTGAGTAAGTTCGTCCTGAAAGGAAGTAAGCATCAGAAGCTTGCCGACATCGTGTAACATGCCGCTTAGCAGCGAGTCATCGACAAAACGACGGCTCAAGCCCAAAGCATGCGCGATCAATCGCGCTCTCGCTCCCACTGCAACGCTCCGGTCATAGATTCCGTTGATAGAGAATCCGGGGATGTGTGGGTCGGCAAACTGATTGAAAACACCTACCGAGAAAACGATGGTCTGGACGGTTCTCAGCCCCAGCAGATTAACCGCATGGGAAATGCTCTCGACACGGGTATTAAGGCCGAAATATGCGGAGTTTACCAATTGTAACAAGCGAGCCGTAACATTTATGTCGTGGCCGATCAGATCGGAGATACGCCGGATCGATGGCTCCTCAGATTCGAGCTCCACGACTATCTGTTGATACGTTTCGGGAGGGCTCGGCAGCGACTCAACCGCAGCTATCCGAGTGCACAGGTCGGAATTGGAGAGAAGCTTGCGAAGGGCCAGCGAATTTTCAATAGTGTGGGCAAGTGCCTTCCAGTCGATCGGCAGGGGAATATACTGGTGTACATTTTTTGCTGAGCTAACTATCGATGTTTTGTTCGCCTGATCGGAGGCCAGAAACCTGACCGTGCTGCCAAATTTCTTGCTCACTGTCTCGAGCAGATCGGCGCCACTCATATCGGGCAACTTCATCATGGCTACCACCATGTCCGGCGATGTTTCTTCTATCAGTTTCAGGGCCTCCGCACCGCTGCCAACCGGGCTCGTTTTCCATTGGGAGCCGAGATGAACTGACAATTCCTCTACACCACTCCTAAGATCACTGGTAGCACCAACAAAAACGATATGCTTGTTCGGCAATCCACTTCTCCTTTGCGCGCTAACTCGACGGTTCAATCAGTTCTTCACGAACTCTAACGATCCGATTCCTTAGAGTCCGTGGAGTGATTAGTCCGCCTCAGGCACTATCTCTAAATCGATCCATCAGTTCAAATTTTGGCTGGTGAATCGGGTTGTTCAGTATATCGACACAAGAAGTAAAGACATTAGTGTAGACGCGCTTATACCAGAAAGATAGACACTTCCCGGCACAGGTTTGGGGTGGACTTTCCGGGCTACTCCTTGCCCGACAATCTGCTGCCACGACAATACTCTGCTGGCAAGGAACCGGCTCAACCACTTTGGCTGTTATACACGTAAAGCTGATGTGGGAGAATACCCCTATGGGGCGAATTACGATCACTCTGGTCTTGCTGGCAGGCGTGTTGGCTGCGAGCATACTGGTTCTGCCAGTGGACACAAAAGAGGAGCGAGGATTGGACAAGAATAAGGGTCAGATAACATCCGATGACAAGAGTGAGAAGGTGCGCAAAACTAGTGACGAATGGCGACAAGAATTGACTGCCCAGCAGTATGAAATCACTCGCAGGGGCGGAACCGAACGCGCTTTCTCAGGAGAATACTACAAACACAAAGACACCGGAATCTATGTCTGTGTCTGTTGTGGAAACGAATTGTTTGACTCCAACACCAAGTACGAATCCGGCTCCGGCTGGCCGAGTTTTTGGCAGCCGCTGGCTTGGGAACGAGTGTTGGAAAGCCCGGACTCGACCTACGGCATGATCCGGACCGAGGTTCGTTGTATTCGCTGCGACGCCCATTTAGGGCATCTCTTTGACGACGGTCCCCAACCGACAGGAATGCGGTATTGCATTAACTCTGCCGCGCTGTCATTTCGCAAGGCAACGGCCCCTTCGTGGCGGCCTAAGCCTCGATAGTGACCGCGCCAACGCCTTTGATGGGGCTCGGTCCCCCGCGAGTCCGCCCGAGATCGAGGAT
>JBHHVC010000214.1:0-4729 GCA_046754125.1 Candidatus Zixiibacteriota bacterium | reverse complement strand
TTTGTAATCCTGACCGGTATTGGTCTGCTCCACTCGCGTATCTCCAAATGCCCAGTAGCTAAGACTGTCATTCACCGCACCCGCTGCTGTAAGGACAACCCGCACCGAACCGAGATGGTCATTGAGATAATAATGAAGTACTCCCTGCCGGTCAATCATTGCAATACGCCGATCCCCGGCATAAATGTATTTGTGCTGTGCGACGGCATACGCCCCGGCATATTCGGCCAGCACTTTACCCTTGCCACGGACATACCAGGTCAGAGTGGTGTCCATATAGTCACATAGGCGGCCTCTATCAGGGTCGCCCGGGACCCCTCCTCCTCCCGAACCTGATGTTGCCCCACCTCCCAGTGGTCCCATCATTCCCTGCTGAACACCACCACAGGAGTCTTTCCAGTTGCGAATGTAGTTTTTCGAGATACGCTCGCCGCTGGTGTTGTATCCAAAGACTATGAAAGTATCCACCGCCGCCCATGACGAGAACCTGACAGTGTCGAGTTGGTTGCTGATATCGTAGTGGTAGTCGATCTGATGGAGCCACTGAGAGATAAGATTGCCACGGGCTTGATTCCTCAGCAAGCAGTGTGCCACCCGGCCAAACCTATTCCATCACCTTTCGGTAACATTTATTGTGAGGCAATTCCCGCTATCAGAAATTTTGGAATGAACTTGTAATGTCGCTACTTCCTTCTTATATTGATTCACGAAACCACGCACAAAGAGTTTGCATGGACATGCGCACTAATCCTCTTTCGACGTTCAGGGGGGATAAGAGACAGCGGGTATTCTGGATCGCGTATGGGGCTATTGAATAGACGAATCAGAATGGGACACATAGATGAGTTGCCTCCCGGGGGCGTTCTGCACAAACGAGTGATGGCTCGCAGGGTGGCAGTCTTCAACCATGAGGGTCAACTGTTTGGAGTGGAAGGCGATTGCAAGCACATGAAGGCGTCGCTGGTCAAGGGAGAGGTAAAGGACTGCGTTCTTACATGTCCCTGGCATCACTGGAAATATGATCTTAGCAGCGGCAACTGTTTGACAGTAGACGGAGTTGGACTTAAGAAGTATGAGGTTGAAGTTGTTGATGGTGACGTGTATGTAATTGTTTAACTTTGGGACGGAATTAACTACGATGTTTGAGCAAATCCACACCTATCTCGAAAAAGAGACCCCTGCTCGCCCGCCTGTTCTTGCTGAAATGGAGGGATACGCGGCCGAGCATGACTTTCCCATTGTCGGTCCGTTAGTGGGCCGGTTTCTTTACCAGCTTGCCTCATTAAACAAGGCAAAAAAGGTGTTTGAAATGGGGTCGGGGTTCGGATACTCGGCCTATTGGTTTTCTTTGGCTGTGAAAGGACGGGGCCATATTATTATGACCGACACCAATAAGGCAAATCGCCGCATTGCATTCGATTATTTCAAGCGAGCCGGTTTGCAAAGCAGGATCGACTTCAAGACAGGGAATGCGCTATCTATTATCAAGAAAATGGAGGGCCCGTTCGATATAATACTTAACGATATCGACAAGCAGGACTATCCCAAAACAGTCGATCTGGCGGCCTCGCGTCTAAGAAAAGGGGGTCTGTTTATCAGTGACAATCTGATCTGGTCGGGAAAAGTATGTCAGGAAAGTCCAGACAAAGCAACCAGGGCTATTGTTGAGTTTACACGCGCCCTTTACAGGGACAGCCGTTTTTTTACAACGATCATGCCGGTTCGCGACGGAATTGCGGTGGCTGTACGGCAGTGAGTCCATGCAATCACCTGACCAGATCGACAGATAATATGGTCAGTCCGACATGGGAACAAATCGGCGCTTTGGATCGTATATGCAGGTAGGGAAGATTTGCGAGAAACGCTCTCTTTTCTGCCGGGTGGGCAAGGCAGGCCCGGCTCTGTTGAGTTTCAGACACAGTGCAAACACCAACTTCGAGAGATCTTGATGTGGCCAGAAACAACTGTCCAGTGGAGTAAGTCTGAAGGCAGGGTAGTCGATCAAAGTTGGGAACGAGTCGTGCAAGCTGACTGTTAAAGTAGATACAACGATCTGTCGAACAAAGTTTATTCTTGACAAAGGGCGAGATTCAGGTGTTTAATGACAACTCATTTGCTGCGGCCGGACAGGGCGACAAAGACTGGATGGTCGGTTCAGGCAGAGCGGACTTCCGTTCGGTGATACTGTTCCACAGGGTGGCAACCAGATGGCATTCGGCCTCGCCGGTCCTGCGGACAATGACATAGAAGAAACTAGTATTTGGAGGTAATATGGCTGCCAAACGTGCCGTTTATTTGACTTACGGATCCGAGGATCAGTGCGTAGAAACGCTGAAGTTTATTCAGAACGCTGGCGTGCTCCTCAAGGTGCGCGACATCTCCAAGGATCCTCTGACTGTTGATGAGATCAGCGATCTTGTCGGCCATCTTAACCTAAATCACTTTCTCAACAAACTCTCAGCCAGCTATTCCAGGCACAAGCTCGACGAGAAACTGCCCGCTCGCGCTGAGGTTATCGAGATGATGGCCGCGGATCACACATTAATCAGGCAGCCGATTGTTTGCGCATCTCGTCTTAAGACGGTGGGCTGCGACAAGCAGAAAATCGCTGAAATGTTGCAGTTATCAGCAAATGGCGGAAACGAGTCCGAAAGAGAGATGAATCTGGGCAACAGCGGCAGGGGTGGCCGCCGCGATAGAACTGGCATTTCAGGACGCCGATAGGAACAGTTTCGTTCCCGCATTTGTACTTTTGTTATAGCACTATCAGCTATATATTCCGACCGTTGCAAACATGAGAACGCAGCGGTATGGATATAACTAGAGAAACTCTCGACACTGACATACTGATCGTTGGCGCCGGACCAGCAGGATTGTCCGTTGCTTACAAGCTCGCCGAAATGGTTGCGGCAGATGATACTGTCGAAATGCCAGAAATCCTGATCATGGATAAGGCCGCTTATGTCGGTTCCCATAGCTTAAGTGGTGCTGTGATGGATCCGTGCGGACTTGCCGAATTGATACCCGACTTTTTGGATCGAGGTGCGCCGGTGGAGGCAGAAGTCTCCTCCGAGGCAATGCATCTGCTGACTGCATCGACCTCCTATCGCTTTCCCTTTACTCCACCATCTGTCAACAATCACGGCTACTATGTTGTATCGCTAAACAAGCTGGCCGGTTGGATGGGCGAGCAGGTGGAAGCGAAGGGAATCGACATTTTTTCCGGTTTAGCCGGGTTTGATCTGATCATCGAAGATGGCCGTGTATGCGGAGTTCAGACCGTCGATATGGGGTTGGATAAAGAAGGCAACCATAGGTCCAATTTTGAACCGGGTTCAATTGTCAAAGCAAAAGTCACTATACTCGCTGAGGGCGTTCACGGTTCGCTGATGCGAAAAGCACTGGAGCAGTTGCCCCGGCTCACTGCCAACAGTCTTTCGCAGTCGTACCTGACAGGAATAAAAGAGGTCTGGGAGGTTCCCGATGGGCAGTTTGCTGCGGGCCGAGTGGTACATACCGTTGGCTGGCCTCAACCGCACAACGAGTACGGCGGTAGCTGGATATACGGGATGGCCGATAACTTGGTATCGGTCGGCTATGCAGTCGGGCTTGATTCGCCTGACCCCACCAACGATCCGCACATGAAGTTTCAGCGACTCAAGGCCCACCCGTTACTCAAGAGTATTCTGGCAGGCGGAAAAATGCTGCATTACGGAGCCAAGACTATCCCTGTCGGCGGTTTCTACAGCATGCCCGAATTACATTACGAGGGAATGCTTTTGTGTGGAGATTCCGGAGGGTTTCTCAATCCGCAGAGACTCAAAGGTGTTCACCTTGCTATCAAGTCAGGAATACTGGCCGCAGAGACACTCTTTGATTGCGTAAAGACCGGCGATTATTCGGGAACGACGCTTCAGAAATACTCCGAGAGATTCCGGGCCAGTTGGGCCTACACAGAAATGTATCGGTCGCGCAACTTCCACGCAGGTTTTGGGGGAGGCCTGTTTTCTGGCATGTTTCACGCCGCGATCCAGATGCTCACAGGCGGTCGGGGACTGTTTGATCGGCGACAGCATCTGCGCGACCATGAGCATATGTTGACACTCGTCGATTACGAACGCCGCTATGGCAAACAGCCGAGCAAAGAGGCGGTGGTTTTTGACAACCAATACTTCTTTGACAAGTTGACCGATGTGTATAAGTCCGGAACACAACACGAGGAAGAGCAGCCATCACATCTGGTGATAGCCGATTACGATATTTGTAATGACAGGTGTACACGGGAATACGGTAACCCGTGCCAGCATTTCTGCCCTGCACACGTTTACGAAATGGTCGATGACGATCAGCGTGATGGACATCAGAAGCTGCAACTCACACCGTCAAACTGTGTACACTGCAAAACGTGCGATATTGCGGACCCGTACCAGATTATTCGATGGGTTACGCCTCAGGGTGGCGAAGGCCCCAATTATACCAATCTGTGATTCGGTCAACTCTCTGATACGAGCCGTTTGTATTGCTAACACACATAACTCCCGTGACAACGAGGAGTCCATCAGGCGAATATCCTGTGACTAGTCGGCAATGCATATGATAGAGGTTTTTCAGCAGGCCCCTTGCGGTGGGTTTCTTTGATGCCCTGTGGTCGGCAGACCTCTCCGGTTTGCCCCTTTAAGGGGTGAACTGCGTTTTCACCTTGACAAAAATCGGCTTAGTTGTATATTTA
>JBHHVC010000213.1:0-4746 GCA_046754125.1 Candidatus Zixiibacteriota bacterium | reverse complement strand
GAATAACACAGCCAAGTAGGTCAGAATCCCTGTGCTCCTGACATTTAGCATTCGGTTGTGAAAATTGAACGCTGATGGTTCGCAAAGCGTACAATCCGGGGGGATATTCTTTAATTGACAATCGCGTCCAGCCAATGCTATGCTATCAATGACAGCAAGGCCGAAGGACTTCTCGTACAGAGCGTTTATCAAACCTAAGACGGATCGCAAGAACGTGGATCCGGAATAAGGATGAGTCAACATGGAAACTCATGAATCTGATTCCGCAGCGCACGGCCAAACGATGCCGGAAATCGACCAGATGAAACTGCAGATGTTCATGCAGCAAGTTAAGGACAACCAAAATCTAAGCTTAGGCGTTTTGGTTGGTGCCGCAGCTGCAGTTGTTGGCGCGGCAGTATGGGCTTTGGTAACCGCTGTCACCGGTTGGCAGATCGGGTTTATGGCAATCGGGATTGGCTTCCTTGTCGGTTACGCGGTACGTATGTCGGGTAAAGGAGTAGATTCCAGCTTCGGAATTGCCGGAGCAATCCTGTCACTTCTTGGTTGTATACTCGGAAACTACCTGGCTGTCTGTATCTCCATTGCTGAACAGGAAAGCATAGAATTACTGGAACTGCTAGGGCAGATAGACCTCACGCTTGCCATCGATCTGATGATAGACACTTTCAGTCCGATGGATGTACTTTTCTACGGGTTTGCATTGTACTACGGCTATAAAAGTTCATTCTATCGTCCAACCGAGCAAGAGATGGCAACTCTTGCAAAGACGTAACCACTCAACAGTCGAATAGACCAGTAGGAGTATACTCGATTATGACCGGAACCAACCGCAGTTCAAGAGGAGGAGATCATGATTATCAAGAGTGTGGGAGTCCTATCCGCCGCGAAAGTGTCGGGAGTTCTGTACGCCGTTTTGGGATTCGTAGGCGGGCTGTTTTTCTCGCTATTCAGCCTGGTACTAGGTAGCTTCACTGGAGGTATGGACGCCGCTTTACCCGGGTTTGGCGTATTCTTCGGTGTTGGCGCAGTTATCTTACTGCCTATCTTCTATGGCCTGATTGGCTTTGTAAGCGGGGCGCTTGCGGCATGGGTATACAACGTCATCGTGAAATGGGTCGGAGGCATTGAAATCGAGTTCGAAGATGACCGCAAGGTGCAGGCCCCTGTCGAGTAGGCCGTGAGCGCAGCGCTCCCTGACATCAAGCTTTTCGGTGAGGGAATTGGACTCTGATGGTTCGTCAATCGTTCAGTTAGGGCATTCGGATGGCGGGAAACATCAACCGGGTGCTCAAGAAAGCGATGTCGCGCAGCAATTGCTTTAACTGTTGACTCAGATAGCTACTACCACCTATCTTAAAGCGATCAGGAGGTCCCTTATGAGATGCTTTAAGATTATTGCCGCCATAACTCTAGCCGCTTGCGTTCTGCTCCTTTCGGCCTGCTCGCGGGAAGGACCAAGTCCGGGTTGTCTCACCTGTCCTGAAGAGCACCCCGCAGCCATTGCTGCCAGAACGTACATCGAGGGACACCTTGCCGACTTTGACCTGCGCGATCAGTTTGATGAAATGCTCATCACAACGGTTGATGAAGACCAGATCGGCTGGACCCATGTCCGCTTCGACCAGCACTACCTCGGAGTTCATGTTATTCAGGGCGAACTGATAGTGCATCTTGATACAGCTTTGGTCGTCCAATCGGTAAGCGGCGCAACTGTCCCCGGCATCGACCTTGATGTCAGCTTCCAGGTATCTTCCGAGACGGCACTTGCCACTGCGCTGGATGATTTCAGCAATGAAGCGCCTGACGGGGAGAAAGTCGGGTACGGGGAGTTGGTTGTCTATCGATTGCAGGTTGTGGATCATCTCTGCTGGCGCTATGAAATCCGCTCCGCAACACAGCTTGCCGCCCGCGAGTATTTTGTAAGCGCCCATTCGGGCGAGATTGTCTATTCCCGAAGCCTGGTGATTGAGTGATCCGACCATCAAAACCGCAGTGGGTATTGATCTACTTGGATTGGCGCCAATGGGGGAAAGCATGAGACCACTACATCCCAAGAAATGTGAGGGAGCTATCCGTCGTATTTCATGGTTGATTAGGCCTGTACGTCCAATAGACAAGGGAGGTTATATACTCGTCAAACGCATCGCTCTTTTGATTGTGATGACGCTTTGTTGTTCACAGGTTTCCGCAGAAATTACCTTGAAGCACGGATTCTTCGCAGGTTGGAAGTACTCTACCGATGGAGTGCAATTCAAGAAGGTCGGTCGTTCGGGAGACGGACTCTACTGGGAAATGGAGGGTAACGAAAAGGCACAGGCGCATATGAAGAAGTACAAGAAAGGCATGACCTGGGCGACCGTTACTGCGGTACCAGGTGGTTTCCTCATCGGATGGCCGATAGGGGGTTACATCGGCAGCGGCGGAGAGTGGAAAGATAGCTATACCACGATGATGATCATTGGTGCGCCGCTCGCAGTAGTCTCAACATTACTCGAAGGATCGGCGAAACGGCATCTGACCAAAGCTGTTGATCTCTACAATAGGGACGAATCGTCCATTGGCTTCATGCTGAACATCAAACCTGCCGGGGCTGACCATTCGGTCGCCTTTATAGCAGGATTGAAATACCAGTTCTGACCCACGACCAATTATGTGTGGAAGATGCCGAGTTCCCTACGTAAAAGTGCCTAGCGTGGGAACTAGGCTGCTACTGCCCGCGAATCGGGCAACCCAATATGCCCAGATTCAACCCGGCTGATGGGTTTCTGTCCTGCATGCGTCGTCCCGGTAGGAAACGACTTGCAGCATCGTCTGAACCATCTTGAAGGAGTTTCTTGAGGCGACCTCGAGGTAATCGTTGAACTCGTCGGCGGCCTGTTCTCCGCCCGTGTCTGAGATAGTACGTATGATCAGGAAGCGGACGCCGTTGAGGTGGCAAGTATATCCGAATGCGGCGCCTTCCATTTCGGTCGCGATAGCACCAAACTCCCGTTGAAGCCAGCCTATCTTTCGTGGGTCGGTCACGAAGCGATCGCCGGAACAGATAGTGCCCACGAACAAGTGCGGCCCATCCCCGGATGCTCCGAAGACATCATCCCAGGCGTAGCACGCGAACTTTACGAGATCACTGTCAACTTCAATCATCCTGCCTACGTCCGGCAACTCACCGAAGCGGCGTCCGAAGGCGGTCAAGTCAAAATCGTATTGAACGACGTTGTTTGATACCACTATGTCTCCCCGCGACATGTTGGGCATCAGGGCGCCGGCCAGTCCGGTAAAAATGATCAGGTCGACATCAAATCGATCAATCATGATCTGCGTCCCCATAGTGGCTTTCACTTTGCCGATACCCGATTGCAACAGCACAACCTGTTGGTCACAGATCTCTCCGACAACGAAGTCCATCCCGGCGAAGCAGTCCGTGCGCCTTACCTCCATTTCCTGGCGGAACAGCGCTACCTCTTCGGTCATCGCACCCATAAGTCCGATCATGCTTCACCGAATCCGGTCAGCACCATTTGAGCGTATTCCTTTGCAGAAAACAATGAATGGTCCCTGTAGTTGCCGCATTCTTTTTCGGTTGCCCCGGGGACGTACTCCCAGTCGGTCGCTGCTATCTGCCGCAGCGAACCGACTAAAGCCATTCGGACCGCATCATCAGTCACATCCCCCCAGACGGTCAGGTAGAATCCGGTTCGACAGCCCATCGGCGAAACATCGATGATTCCCTCAAGGTGTTGTCTCAAGAACAGGGCCAGAAGGTGTTCCAACGTGTGCATAGCTCCTGTCGGGATGGATTCGGTGTTTGGCTTCACAAAGCGCAAATCAAACTTGCTGATCCGATCACCGGCCGGGCCTGTCAGCAGGGCCGCTTTCCTTACCTGCGGAGCGGCCATTCTGGTATGGTCTATCGAGAACGACTCCGGCTTCACAAGTTGTCGATTCATATGACTGAACATCGGCAGATTCGTCGATCACATTATCGACGAAGGCAATCGTGAGCCAGAATTGAGTTCGGGATGGTCTGAAAAAAGCCCTTGTGGCGCATTCTCACAGGATAAATGTAGCAGGAACGGGATAGTAGGGACAGTGGTGCTGGGATTACCAAGACCGACACACCACCCCCACACTTGACACTGTCGGGAAATCGCGATATCCTGTCGACATAATACAATGAGACTAATTCAGCGGCCAAAGGATTGAACCTGTATACACGCATTGACTTAGAGGATCACCGCCCCGTCGAACCGGCAGTAAAGCTTGACAGGGGGTCGACCAGGGACTTCGTGCCGATGGCTGCAACAGAACGAGCCGAATAGATGATCGCGAGCGGGAGAAGACGAAAACGGAGGGACGATACATTGAAGGCCCCGGTAGAATTGTTTAGGAAAACCCAAACGAGTTGCTGAGTGATTGGTGATATGAACATAGCTATCTGGGGTTACTACGGTTTTGCCAATGTTGGAGATGAAGCGATCCTCGCCTGTATGTTGGATGAACTCCAACGGACACGGCTCGGTGGCAACGTCACTGTTTATTCAGGAAATCCGAAAAACACACAACGGTCGCACCGTGTACAAGCAGTCTCCGGCATTCTGCCCGATCGGTTTATGGACAGAGTAATTCGATCACTCGGTCGAGGTCGGTCGGAATACTTCCGTAGCCTCAAAGCCTTCAAGAATGCAGATCTTATTATTGTGGGCGGGGGTGGACTCTTTTTCGACGGTCCAGACCAGAATGTCT
>JBHHVC010000212.1:0-4792 GCA_046754125.1 Candidatus Zixiibacteriota bacterium | reverse complement strand
TGCGCTCCGGGGTTATTTGTGCCAATGCCAACACCGCCACCGGCGCGGATCAGGAATTGATTGGGGGCTGTTGATTCGAAAAAGGCGTTTGAATCGTCTCCCCAGACGAAAGCCCCGTTGTGACTGGCCATTGCCCTTCGTCCTGCTGCGAAGGAGTAGTCTCCGGATGCGTAGTTTTGCATACCGCCCGGGATCGTGGCCGAAAACCCGTTGGCAAAGTTGCGATGACCTCCTCCGACAGCAGCGTATGCTCCGTTGGCAGAGTTGGAGTCGCCCGCAGTAGGGCCACCGCCACCCGCAACGGTAGCATATTTCCCTCTGGCACGGTTCCAGAAGCCGCCGCCAATTGTCGCTCCGGTATCAGTGGCGAAATTGTTGTTTCCGCCGCCAATAGTAGAGTACTTGCCGACGGTCGCATTGTTGTATCCGCCACCTACGGTCGAGAGGTCCCCGGTAGTTCCGTTATTGACTCCGCCGCCTATGAACGAGGAATCCCCGCTGGCCAGATTGCCCCATCCTCCCGCCACTACAGAGAGTTCACCAGCCGCGTTGTTGGCGTGTCCGCTCCCCACAAACGTCATGATGCCGGTAGCATGGTTATTGTGACCACCCGCTATTGTGGCATAGTTGGCGGAGGCATCATTTAACTGCCCACCGCCGATGACCGCAAAGTCGGCGGTTGCAGAGTCATAGTGGCCTCCACTAACTGTTGCGTACTTACTTCCCGCGAAGTTGTAAAGGCCGCCGCCTACGTTAGAGTAACGGCCGACAGCGCTGTTTGAGATACCGCCAACAACTACATCACCGGAGTCGCTTGCCCGGTTGCCCCGTCCACCACCGATGAATGTCAGGTCGCCGGCTGCTATATTGGAATCTGCCGCGTGCACACCTCCACCGCCGACAACAACACTATGGGCGCCCGAGGCCGTGTTGAATGATCCCCCGCCTACAAAACTGATACCACCGCTTGCCCGGTTGCCTTGACCGCCGACTATACTGGAAACACTGCCTTCGGCCTTGTTTCCGCTGCCGCCTGCAACGGTGGTATTTGCGAAGAGGGCACTATTTCCAACCCCGCCACTTACAGTGGCCCGCGACCCGTCGGCAGTGTTGTCTGTACCTCCACCAACGTGAGCACCGAAGCCTACCGCTCCATTTCCGCGACCACCTGAGACGACAGAATACGATCCGCCCGCATAGTTTGAATCCGAAGTCAGGTCGCCACCCCCACCGGAGACTACAGAGTAATCACCGCGAGCCTTGTTATAGATTCCGCCTCCTACAAACGAATACAACCCCCCTGCGATGTTTTCGCGGCCACCTCCGACGTGCGCCGCTGAATCACCGGTCTGGTTCTGAACGCCACCGGAGATTGACGAATAATCACCAAAGACGCCGTGAGTTGATCCGATAGCCATTCCGTTGTTTGCCGCTATGACATTGTTAGGTCCAACGGCGAAGTTTTGAGTTACAAGCGCGGTCCCGTGTACCTCGAGCTGCACCTGGGGCAGGGAGGTCCCTATGCCAACCCGGTCGGTACTGTCAGTTAAGAAGACACGAACGCCGTCTCCCGCCCACGGGCCGGCAACCGCCTCTGGTCCAACCGAATCGTTGGCAACCGCCCAGGAACTGCCATTCCATTTCATCACCTGTCCGGATGTAGCGCCGTTTTGACCTATGTGCCCAAGGCCTATGGAGCCACCGAGGATTGACGATCCGATGACCGAGCTGTCCTTTACGGAGGTGGCGTACAATGCCGTGTCCGCAACGCCAGCTTGAAATGCATAGCTGGATGTATCGGTATGGCTTGTCCACCATGAACTGTCGGCCCAGATTGCGCGACTTGCATCAAAACTGAAGGGGACCGAGGTCATTTGGATTCGAGGAGTCATCTCCGGATCAGTACCTACTGCTATTCCCACCCAGGTATCTCCCGCCGCCTGCGCTTTTGTCTGCGGCGCTTTTCCGCTTCCGGATAGGGGGGGAGGGGGAGGACCAAATGGAGTGATCGAGCCGAGTTGCACCGAGAACAGGCCATTAGTAATCGTCAGGCCAATATGTTCCTCGCTCCAAAAGGCAATGCCCCCGGATGATTGCTCATACAGGCTGAAAGTAATGTCGAAAGTGCCGTTTAGCGGCGTTCCCGATGAGTCAGTCAACCGACCCTGATAGCTGATTAGCTGTGGAACCTGAGAGACGGCAGAGACAGACATCAACAGGACAGCCGCTCCAACGAACATGAAAGTGCGGGCGTACTTGGACATGGATTGCTCCTTGGCTTAGGTAAATTTCATCCTTCGGTGACAGGCACCGTCAAACCATTGTTGTATTCGGTAATTATAACCAAATCACTCTGTTTTGCAAGTGTTATCGGTAGTTTGGGGGGTTGCCTTGACCGCAGGGCACGATGTAGGAGGGCGGTTTCGAGCACGGAGGGAAACATAAGACGCAGATTTGAAGGCAAATGTCTGCTGGCGGGTTCGAAGACGGACCCGCCCTACTGAGACTAATGGTGGGGGCCGGTGCTAATGTGGAGACGACAAAAGACGATTTAGTAGACTACCATATGCCCAACAGGTCTTTGGCCAGGTCGGAGGCCATCTCGGTCGGGTCCCATACGGGGTCCCAGACCAGGACAACTTTGACGCCAGTCACCCCGGGTAGCTCCTCGGCAGCACGATGGATTTGAGCAACCAGCATTTCGCCGTAAGGGCAGGCGGGCGTGGTAAGAGTCATTTTGATTTCGACCTGTCCGGAATCGTCCACGACAATGTCATAAACAAGTCCGAGATCGACAACGCCAATACGAATCTCAGGGTCCTGAACCGGTTTGAGAGCTTCCAGTATTTCGTCTTTCGATGGTATTGACACAGGCGCTACTCTTCTGATTCAGTTGTGGTCGTTTGGGTGTCACCAGAGTGACCATTATCAAAGTTGCGAAGACCTTCTACCAGTGTTACCCAGGCCAAAAGAGCACACTTGATTCGAACCGGAAACTTTCGCACACCCTTAAGGGCATCAAGATCACCAAAGTCTTCAGGCAATTCGGTTGACTCTCCCTTGAGCATTTTTTTTACTACAGCTGCCAGTTCTTCGACCTCTTCGACTGATTTGCCCTTTACAACCTCGGCCAGCATCGAGGCGGAAGCAACCGAAATCGCACACCCGGTGCAGTTGACATGAACGTCATTCACCAAGCCTGCTTTGACTTTTAGCTGAAGACAGAGTTCATCGCCGCAGGACGGATTCTGGCCGTCAGAACTGACATCAGGTCCGACCAGAGGTTTCTTGCCTCGGGGCGAGCGGTAATGGTCCAGGATTATTTCCCGGTACATGTCGTCAAGCGAACCGCTCATGATCCGAAATACCTCTTCATTTTGCACAGGCCATCGGCAAGTGTGTCAACATCTGCTTCATCGTTATAGATATACAAAGATGCCCTCGCTGTGGCAACGGTTCCCAGCACGCGCATGAGTGGCTGGGCACAGTGGTGACCGGCCCGAATGGCGATTCCTTGCGAATCGAGGAAGGTGCCTATATCGTGGGGGTGAATCTTGTCGTCGGTGAATGAGATTGCTCCGCCCCGCAGTTTCACATCACGCGGTCCCTGAGTACTTATTCCCTCGATTTCGCTCAGGCGCGACAACGCGTACTCGGTCAATTCAATCTCATGATTCCGTATTGCTTCCATACCAATTGTTTCAAGATAGTTGAGAGCCGTATTGAAAGCAATAACATCGCCGATATTAGGTGTGCCCGCCTCGAACTTGTGCGGCAACTCGTTGAAGGTAATCTCATCGAGGCTGACCTTCACTATCATTTCGCCGCCGCTCAGGAATGGCGGCATCTTTTCGAGCAGTTCCCGCTGTCCGTATAGTACGCCGACTCCGGTTGGGCCGAGCATTTTGTGCGAGGAAAAAGCATAGAAATCTACTCCTAACTCGGGAACATCTACGGGGAGATGCGGCACAGACTGTGCGCCATCGCAAAGGACTACTGCTCCGTGAGCGTGGGCCAGCTCGGTAAGCTCGCGAACCGGATTGATAGTACCGAGCACATTCGACATGTGGCTCAGAGCGAGTAGTTTAGTGCGTGGTGTCAGGATCTTTTGCGCTTCCGCCATGTCGAGCGTTCCGTCGACAGTGATTGGGATTCTCCGAATGGTGGCTTTCTTTCGTCGGGCCAGCAGGACCCAGGGGACGAAATTGGCATGATGCTCCATCTCGGTCAGGACAATTTCATCCCCCTCGGCAATGTTCTGCTCTCCCCAGGTGTAAGCCACGAGGTTGATGGCTTCGGTTGTACCGCTTGTAAAAATAATCTCATCCGATGTAACACCACCGATGAAGCTTGCAACGTGGGTTCGTGTGTCCTCGTAGGCCTGAGTCGCGCGCTCGGCAAGAGTGTGCAGTCCTCTGTGGATATTGGAGTTGTAATTGCGATAGTAGTCACAAAGCGTGTCGATGACCACTTGAGGCTTCTGTGACGAGGCTGCGCTGTCGAGGTAGACAATCCGATGTCCGTTTACCTGCTGTTGCAGTATCGGGAAATCCGCTTTTACGTCATTAATATTCAATGTTCCGGGTCTGGCCGAGCCACCGGGAGATGGCTTGCTTTCTGTTCTGGTTCGCTCACTCATAGCAGCTGCGTTTCCCTTTGTCAATCCAGTAGCACATATATTTTATTACTTTCTATCTTGATTTGGTATGTGTCGATGCCTACCACAGCGGGCGGTGCATGAACGGCACCGCTCTGCACGTTGAATGCCGCACCATGACGGGGGCAGACGATC
>JBHHVC010000211.1:0-4875 GCA_046754125.1 Candidatus Zixiibacteriota bacterium | reverse complement strand
ACGACTGGCGCATGTGTGCTATTGGACGGACACCACTGCGGACAAGTTCGAACAGCAGTTGCTTGCCCAGTGAACCGGAAGCGCCTGTAACCAGTATGTTGCCTGATGTATAAGTCATTGCTCTTAGTTCGTTCACTCCCGGCAGCATCCGTTAGTCATTTCGTTGAGCTGCAGCGAGAGAATATATGAGTATAATTGGTTTGTGTAAAGGGTGTCGCCCCAGCAGCCTAAACATCTGTCGCCCACCATGTTGCCGGCCGGGATCGCAGCGTACTCCTGGCCGCCCAACTGCGGACAAAGGATATGACAATAATAGCGGTGCGCAAAAAGTCGTAACGCCGGTGAGGACAGAATAGGCAAGTGCCACTTTTGCCGCTTTTTACTTCCCGGCTACCTGGCCGACGGTAGTTGCTGGCATCGAAGGGGTCGAGATTATCCGAGTCAACGCAGACTAATATAATCCATTTATGGCTGGTTTTGAGCGCGAAGTACAATTGTCGATCCTGTTGTGCCGCTCAATCTTACGGCATGTTCAGGAGGATTGGCCTGTTCAGAATCCTGCCAAGATGCCGATAAGTAGTGGGTAACCAAGAGGGACAAATACCCATGTCTTTGACTAAACGATTTGTCTTATTTCAGGCAGCAGTGTTGGCCGTACTCCTTGGCGCAACCCTGTTGATCATAATGATAGTAGCGAGATCGGGGCTGCGCGATCTGCTGACAATGCAACTGCAAAATGGTTCAGAGGTACTGGCAGAATACAGCGAGCGAGAGTTGTACGCTGACATAGTCCGGTTGGAGTCACTGGTTTCCATGCGACCGTTTCGGCAGGGAGCCAACTCCGGGATCTCGCTTGATGTGCAGGAGGAGCTACCACGCCTTCGGGCGGCAATCGGATCGAGGTTGCTGGTCATCACGGATCTGGAACATGGATGCACGATTTCAAGCGGAGAGGATCCGGGTGATCTTGTGACAAGGGTGGAGGGGATTGCTAAGTCGGTTACTGATGATTACTCGGTATTCTATCTTGGGACAGATAGCGGTGTCTTTGAAGTAGTGCTCGGCAGGGTAAAAGACGAAGATGGATTACCCATTGGGGTGATAGCTACCTGTGAACGACTGATTGACCATGACATGTCGAATCACTTGAAGCGTCTGACTGGCTTCGACATTCTTGTTAATTTCGAAAACAGAGTTGTCGAGCAAACCAATTCACCCCTGATGACATCTATCGGGTGGGATTTGAACCAACTGTTCTCAGACAGTATGTCAATCGACGGCGTTCACTCCCGGGACCTGGCAGGGCATGAAATACTGTTCCTATCAGTGCCGCACTTCAATCTGACCGTGACGTATGTAGTTTCCCTGGATGAAAAGATATCTCCGATCACCCGGCGTACCACCACTCTCCTCATTTTCCTGATTATTGTCGGAGGTTCTCTTGCGGTGGGCGCATCGTACCTGCTCACTAGTCGGACTATCGGCCAGCGCATAGATGGGCTTGTCAAGGCAACAGAGCGGATTTCGCGGGATGATCTGGAGTTTGTGGTCGAACCCAAGTCGCTGGACGAGCTTGGACGGCTGTCCTCAGAGATAGAAGCAATGCGTCGTAATCTTGTGCAAATCAAGTGGGAGCGAGACCGAGCCCACGAAGAACGGCTCACAAGTGAACGACTGGCCACAGTGGGTCAGATGGCGACCGGTATTATCCACGATTTCAAGAACCCGATGTCGATCATCCGCGCCGCTGCTGACCTGATGAAACTGAAACTGGGCGAGGACGACCGGGTAGCTGATTATTGCGCAAAGATTGGCGACCAGATCGACCGGATGAGCGAGTTGACCCGGGATACTCTGGAGTACGCCAGAGGGACAACGCGTCTGCATTTGGAGCCGACCGAGCTTCACAGCTATTTCAACAGTATCAATGAGTATCATCTTGAGTTGTATCGTCGGTCGGGAATCGGTCTGAAGATTCTTGGAGAGCACGGAATCACAGTTTCGATCGATCGCCAGCGCTTCAGACGAGTAATTGACAACCTTTTGGGCAACGCACTGGAAGCGCTCAAACCCGGCGACCTGGTGACAATAAACTGGTTATTCGGTCTGGAAGTGCTATCAATAGCCATCGAAGACAACGGTCCCGGCATTCCCGATGAGATTCGCGACAAATTATTTGAACCGTTCGTCTCCACCGGAAAGGCAACCGGCACAGGGCTGGGGTTAGCAATCGCAAAGAAAATAGTCAATGATCACGGTGCGGACATCGAGGTCGGGTCGGTAGCGGGAATAGGTACTAGTTTCATTATCCGTCTGCCGGCTCAGTTAGTTGTGACGAGGCAAGTCGAGGATTCGTCTGAAGAAGAGCCGGAGCTTCCCGTTGCTGCCGTATAGATGCGACATCGCAGCCTTATTGCCAGCCAGATGCTACACCGATTCAGAGTAGCGATCAAGAACCAAAATCAGCCGATCAATATCCTGCCGGTTGTTGAACAAGTGTACAGCAACCCGAATTGACCCTTCGCGCACCGCAACCACAATACGCTGGCGCTTCAATTCTCTGTGAAGCTGCTTAAGATGAGAACAAGTAAACGTGAGTATTGACGAGCGATGTTTCGGCGCCATTTCAGAGGTGATTGAATAATGGGAGCTGGCTTTAAGGAAGTCGGTCAATCTGTCCAGGAGCATGTAGTTTCTCTTTTGAATGTTCCCGATGCCGAGTCGCTGAAAAAAGTCAGAAGCGGCGCGCATGCCCAGAATTGAGTGCACGTTGTAGTATCCTAGGTCAAACCGTTCAGCGCTATCGATATAGGGCAAGTCGTAGCGAAATAGGTCCTCAAATTGCAGCTTCCAATCGATGCCGAGCCAACTCATGAACGGTGGTTTCAGCAAATCGCGCACCGCGTCCGACAGATAGAAAAACCCGCATCCCTGCGGTGAGAGCATCCACTTTTGACAGCCTGCCGAGAAAATATCAATTCCAAGACGACGCACGTTGATCGGCTCAACTCCCATACCCTGAATGCCGTCGACAACGAGAAACATATTGTTCTCACGACAGATTGCGGCAAGCGCTTTCAGGTCATTCTTGTAACCGTTAAAGAATTGTACCCATGAAATGGCCAGAACGCGGCTACGGCGGGTAATTGTTCGCTGCAATTCATCTATGTCGAAATGTCTATTACGGGATTTCACGAATGTGAGTTTGAGAGATCGCCTCTCGGCGGCCGCGCGAAATGTGTATACCAGCGCCGGAAACTCAATATCGGAAACCAGCACTTCATCTCCCTTACTAAGCGGCAATCCGAACGCAGCTATGTTCAATCCAAAACTCGTGCTTAGACCGATTGCAACTTGGCGTTTAGCCGCGCCGATCATGCGAGCGTATGCAGCACGAAGCTCATCGCGTGCCCGGTACACCATTCGGGTGTCGTCCTTCTCGGCGGCGATGCGCAACCGAATGTTGTCCTCAATTGCCCTTTGTACTGGCAAAGACAACGGGCCGTATGCTGCCGAGTTGAGATACACCTGTTTCCTTGTATGGGGAAACTGGCGACGTGCAGCGCTAAAGGCGCTTGAGAGCGACGCTGTTGGTCTGGCCGTCACAACGAGTAAAGATATCCTATGATTGTCAGGCATCCGAGTAGCTTAAGCAGGTGGGAGAGCGTGGCATATAACAGATAAGCTACCGGCAGCTTCAGCTGTGCCGACAGACTTACCACCAGCGGCGTTGTCCCGAGAGCAATTGCCGCTATGGCAGTAGCCATACCGGCTCGTACGCCCGAAAGGGGAAGAATCAGATAGAAGAAGCCATATCCTATTGCCGGTATAATTACAAAAAACAGCGATTCCATGAGGTAGTTCAACATGAACCATACCCCTCCGGTCTCCTCCAGCAGGTCCTTGGCAATGCCACGGGAAATATCAAGTTTGCGCCCGAACCAGTGAAGAATCAGGCTGATCAGCAACAGGTAGATTCCTGCCAGCAAACCGCACCACAAAAGAAGTCTAACGGAAATCAAGAAAGCCATCCTTCCCGGATGTACCAATCGTACGTTTGTCTCGCCCCGTCAGCGAACGGTATTGATGATTCGAAACCGATAAGGTCCCTCGCCCGGTCAGTGTCAAGTTCCCACCACGAAAGCAGTTCCCTGGCCTTCTCCCGGGTCAACATGGGGACAATTCCCAACGTCCTCGATGAGGCCTCGGCAGCAGCGGCTACCAGTTTGAACAGTGGCGCGGGGATATACACCGGCAGACAGCGTTTGCCGGTGCAATTGGCGAGTAGCTGAATAAGTTCGTTCATACTGTAGGAAGCCTTTTCTGCAGCAAACAGTACTGTTCCTGAGGCGACTTCGGCTGTTGCGGCACAATAGACTGCGCGCGCAAGGTCGTCGACATGCACAAGCTGCAACCGACGTGAACTGTTGCCGATATACGGCTTTATCCGATTGTGGACAGTGCTGAAAAAAGAGAAGATTTCCCTGTCGCCCGGACCGTATACGCCGGGCGGCCTGATAGCAACAACAGATAACTTGTCGGCATGAGCCAGCGCCGCCTGTTCACCGGCCAGCTTCGATTGGCCATAGGTTGTGATCGGTGAGGGAGTATCCGCCTCGCATCGGGGACGGCCTTCAGTCGACGGTCCCGAGGCGGCAACAGATGAAATCTGCACAACCCTCTTCACTCCGGGGGCATGCGCGACAATTGCCCCGAACAACGCGGCTGTTCCACGCTCGTTCACCTCGAAGAACTGCTCGGCCCGGCGTGCCTTTACTAGCCCGGCATTGTGCACGATAATGTCAACATCGCGCACCATGTCGGGAAGTGTTTCCGGTTGTGTGATGTCGCCAAATCGATAGGTCAGCGTGAGTC
>JBHHVC010000210.1:0-4901 GCA_046754125.1 Candidatus Zixiibacteriota bacterium | reverse complement strand
TGCACGCGAGATGGCCAGACAGAACTTCGATATTCCGCTCATAATCGGCGGGGCGACAACCTCACCGGTGCATACGGCAGTGATGATCGAGCCCGTATACTATAGTCCCACTGTTCATGTTAAGGATGCATCTCAGGCGGTCAGAATAGTTTCTGACCTGCTCAGTGATGAACGGACTGGGCACTTTTCCCAAAAGGTAAGGGTTCTCCACCACAAGTTGCGGCAACAGCATGCTGAAAAAATGGAATCGTCGCAGCAGCTTACCATCGCCCAGGCCCGCGATCGCAGTCCCAGAATCGACTGGAGCGAGTATCAGCCGAAGGTACCAAACAAGATGGGTGTGACTGTACTCGACAATTGTTCCCTTGGGACAATTCGTTCCTATATCGACTGGACACCTTTCTTCAAAGTGTGGGAGCTGCACGGGCGGTACCCGGCCATTCTCGAATACCGACATATCGGTCCGCAAGCACAGGAATTACTTGCAGATGCTAACAAGCTACTCAAGCAGATCATAGACAATAAGCTGCTAAACGCACGTGCTGTAGTTGGCCTCTTCCCTGCCAATTCAATTGGTGACGACATTATCATATATGCCGACTCAGACCGTTCTACAGAGGCATCGAGGTCGTGCTTCCTGCGTCAGCAAAGAGACAAACCTGCCGGAAAGAACAACTACTGCCTGGCTGATTTTGTTGCCCCTGCCGATTCAGGTATCCATGACTATTTAGGAATGTTCGCAGTGAGTGTCGGTTTTGGCGCTGGCGAATTAGCCGCCCGTTTTGAGTCTGAACAGGATGATTACCGTGCTATCATGACCAAGGCTCTGGCAGATCGTCTTGCCGAGGCTCTGGCCGAGCAAATACACGAACAAGCTCGCAAGAGCCTGTGGGGTTACGCAGCAGACGAACAATTGACCCATGACTCGCTCATCTCAGAGAAGTATCAGGGTATCCGACCGGCTCCTGGTTATCCCGCCTGCCCCGACCACACGGAGAAAACAGTCTTGTTTGAGCTTTTGGACGTAACACACAACACAGGAATTGAGCTAACTGACAACCTTGCTATGAGCCCGGCGGCGTCAGTCTGTGGGTACTATTTTTCGCATTGCGATGCCCGATATTTTGGGCTGGGGAGAATCAGCCGTGATCAGGTAGAGGACTATGCAAATCGCAAGCATATGTCGATAGAAGAGGTAGAGCAGTGGCTAGCCCCTAATCTGGCATACCAACCCTCACCAGTCCCCTGCCGTCAGGAAGGATGAAACAAAGAGATCATGTACGTAATAGAGCACCTTGACAAAGCTACTAAGCCTCTTTTCAGCTACGAAATCATTCCACCTCCGCGCGGTCGTAGCGCCCGCGACGTGTTGGATGTTGTCGAACAGGTCCTTCCCTTTGATCCGCCGTTTATCGATGTTACCTCGCACTCAGCCGAGGCCTATTACGAAGAGTTTGAGGATGGCACGATAAAGCGCAGGGTCCGCAAGAAACGCACCGGCACTATCTCCATTTGCGGAATCATTCAGAATCGATACAACATCGACACTGTGCCGCATTTGCTTTGTCGAGGATTCACACGCGAAGAGACCGAAGACGCGATGATCGAGTTGAGCTACCTCGGGATTCACAACGTACTAGCCATACGCGGAGATCAGACCAACTATGTCAGACCGGTCGGAAATGACTTCTCTGCCAATGTCTACGCCGAGGACCTCGTTCGGCAGCTTGTTGACCTGAAAAGCGGCAAGTATCTCGAAGAAATTGATAACTCGGACTCTATTGACATGTGTATAGGTGTCGGCGCTTACCCGGAAAAGCACCTTGAAGCGCCAAACATGAAACAGGACGTTGCCTACTTGAAGGCAAAAGCTGATGCCGGCGCCGACTACATAGTAACACAAATGGTTTTTGACAACACCAAGTTCTTTGAGCTGGTAAAGCAATGCCGGGCAATTGGAATCGAAGTGCCTATCATTCCCGGCCTGAAAGTGCTGACCTCTGCTATCCACCTGTCTTCGCTGCCCAAGAACTTCCATATCAGTATCCCTGAGGAGCTCGCCGACGAAGTACAGCAAAACCGCAAACATGCTCGTGAGATCGGTATACGCTGGGCCGTGTCCCAGTGCAAGCAATTGTTGAACGAGAGCGGGGGCGTACCGTGTCTTCACTTCTATGTCATGAATGATGCTACGCCGGTACTGGACGTTATCCGCCAACTCAGCTAGCGGCAATTTGGTGCAATCGCTGACAGCCCGTCAGTCTCAACAAGGGACAGCATCCTTTATGGCTTCAGATTCTTTGCTACCGGATTGCTTTGGGGTTGCAGAGGAAACACAGAGTTCCACAACAAACGGACAACCATCGCAATCGAACACTACGACAATTAGAGGTTGCTCCTTCTTGTGGACTATCTGATGACCATAACCCGTGACCACAGCTGGAAGCGATATATCGAAACTACTGCCGTTCTCACTCAAAGCTGTTCTGGCTGTCCCCGAAATGATATTGATGATCTCGCCGATTCCGTCCATTATGTCGTCGATGGAAAGCTCGGACTCGTCGCAGGAAACCATTCGGGCTACGAGCGAGGAAGCCAGATCCTTGCGAAAGGCAATTGCTACCACTCCTTCAGTGTCGCCGGACAGCCTCATCACGCCGCTAATGTCGCCCGACATGTAATACGAGCGCTTCAGATAAAGGTCCTGCCGCGTAACATCCTGATCGGTCATCTTCTTGATCACATCTACAGTTCCGTCGATGAACGGCTCAACAGTCTCCAGCTTAATCTCTGTTCTGACTCCCACCGGCCTTAAGTTGCGTTTCAGTTCGGCCAAAGTCCTCGAAACACAAAACGGCTTCCGAAGTATGCCGCTTGCTCCCACATGGGCCATCTTGCGCGCCTCCCGGACCATGCCGTCCGAGGCGGCAACCATGATTGAAACATCGCGATATGAACATACGGCCCGCAAGCGCGCAACCTCTTCAGAGCATTTCTCAGTATCGACCTCGAGGTCACACACAATTGCTGCATAATCATCGGCTTCTGTAGCCTGGCCGAAATCGACCGTATCCACCTGGAACTCCCGCCCGATCTGGTTTGCCAGAGTACGACCGGCGATGGTCTGATTGCTGATGAACAGTACTTTTATCATAATTCGCTGAAACAGCCGCGACGTGATGTCGGCATAGCAACGACCGTGGTGACGGCGCTGCCTTCAGCCCTCCAAAGTGAGGTAGGTCTTTCCGACCATTCCAAGTCCTTTTCGTCCATATGAAGGGAATATCGGCAAGTGCAGTGCCTCGTTTTAGGAGAAGATAAATTGCCGTGAAAAATGTCTAAGGCTGGCAAAAAACTGGTGCTGTCGGGAACTGCCAGCCTATCGTGGCTTTAAAGCAACCGTCCCTGCAAACCGACCTCCGGCAGCGACATCCCGATATGCTTGGCTGCCTCTGGAGAGGCCACTCGTCCTCGTCTGGTACGTTGGACAAATCCGATCTTAAGAAGGTATGGTTCCACCATGTCTACAAGTGTATCGACTTCCTCGTTCAGGGTTGCTCCCAGAGCCTCGATACCAACCGGTCCGCCTTTGTAGTACTCCACCATGACTTGAAGCAGCTTGCGGTCGAGAGGGTCAAGGCCGAGCCTGTCCACCCCCTCAGCGTCGAGGGCCGTTGCAGCCAATTCGCTGCTTATCGTACCGTCACTCTTTACTTCCACATAATCACGCACACGACGCAGCAACCGGTTGGCTACTCGCGGTGTGCCGCGCGAACGCTCCGCGATAATCATAGCGGCATCGGCCTCAATCGTTGTCTCCAACAGGCTAGCAGAGCGGAGCACTATCTCCTTTAGATCCTCAGAGGGATAGAAGTCAATATGATAGTAAAGCCCGAACCGGTCACGAAGCGGAGCTGACAGCATCCCCGCGCGAGTCGTGGCACCGACCAGCGTAAATCGCTTTAGAGGAACATTGATTACCTTGGCAAATGCTCCCTTGTCGACGACGAAATCGACCTTGAAGTCCTCCATCGCCGGATACATGAATTCCTCAATTGTCGAGGACAACCTGTGTATCTCATCGATGAACAGAACATCTCCCTCCTTCAGGTTGGTAAGGATACCCATGAGGTCGCCAGTGCGCTGAAGAGCCGGGCCGGAAGTAGCGAAAAGCTTGGACTCCATCTCATTTGCAATGATGTGTGCCAGTGTCGTTTTGCCCAATCCCGGCGGTCCGTAGAACAGCATATGCTCGGTGGGTTCAGAGCGGCCCTTGGCAGCATCAAGTGTTACTTTAAGCTTCTCGCGTAATGCCTTTTGCCCAATGTACTCTCGGAGGTACTTGGGGCGCAGGGAGAGAACGCTGTTATCTTCATCGGGACCAACTTGCTCCGCGCCGACTACTCTTTCGCGAGCCATCAGCTTTCAACTCCTTGTTGGCTGCTCTTGAAAATGACATCCAGGAGTTGCTCGACCGAGTTAACCGGCTTCGCAGATTTGGTAGCGGCCTGAATCATCTCTTTAGCCTCTGATTGAGAATACTGTAATTGCACCAGAACTTCCAAGGCCTCGCGCTCAAATGGCACCGAGGTCGTCTTCTTGCGGGTCAGCGGCTGGTCTGCCTTAGAAAGTGCAAATTTGGCCGTCTTGCCGTGTAGTTCAGCGATTATCTTCTCGGCCAACCTCCCCCCCACTCCGGGCAAACGGCTGAGCGCCCCAGCATCCTTCGTTTCGATAGCCGAAGCAATATCCCTGATCGGCACCACAAGGCTCTTGAGAGCTTTCTTAACGCCCATCCCCGATACCTGCGTAAAGAGCGAGAAAAACTCACGGTCGACCGGATCGGTGAATCCGACCATGCGCGGGTAATGGGCCGACTTGCGGTCCCCCGCCTCAATGTA
>JBHHVC010000209.1:0-4915 GCA_046754125.1 Candidatus Zixiibacteriota bacterium | reverse complement strand
ACCTGATGTGACCTAAGGTTTTCCGATATCTCAATCGACCGGTCAGTGATTAAACAACATTTTGAATACTCATACAAAGATGTTGCGTACTTTGAAAACGAGCGACGCCAGGTCCTGGAGCATATAGCCAAACTGATATGTGGCTGTATCCCACCCGGAACAACCATCTTGGACGCCGGCGGAGGGCTCGGACACCTGGCTCGCATAATCAAGAAGAGGAACCCCGGTTATGATGTTCTTGTCAGTGACATTTCCAGGCGTGCCTGTGATTACGTGGCGAAGGAATATGATCTCAGGGCAATCTGTTGTACCATTGAACAGTTGAGCCGAACGCAACTTTCATTTGATGCTCTGTTGTTGATTGATGTACTTTACTATACTGACAACATTCGGGAGGCGTGGCAGTCGATCTCGCATACTCTCAAACCCGGCGGCTATGTTGTAATCAGGTTTCCCAATAGGCTGTGGCGAACCGATCTAGTTCAGTGGTTGAGAAAGTTACTACCGGATCGGCATTTGGAAACCAGCGTGCACGGGATCAACTGTGAACACGTCTATTTCTTTTGTCGCAAATACATGAAGCACCGATTGGCCGACTTAGGGTTCCGGGATGTGAGGTTTTATCCGTCACCAACCAGAATAACCGACCGCAAAGCGATCGACTGGATTGGAAAGCTGTTGTTCGCTTTTTCCCGAGGAATATCGACTATCAGTTTTGGCAGGATTATTGTCACACCGGCGCAATTGGTCGTGGCTCGCAAGGCGCTTCCACTCGAGTAATGCAAACGCGACAGCAGCAGCAACATTTTTAGCCTTGACAGTCGGTTTTCCATGCGTTTATTTAAGTATTAGCTACGGCAGATCTATCTGCCTTCCGATTAGAGTTTGTCAATTGTCGCGGAATAGACTGTCAAAACGAACATCGTGCGGTCATTTGGGCCGAGATATAAGACATTTGCCGACGACAGGTAGTTTTCAGGAGGAGGTGATGGACTTATAGAGATATTATTCTAACACTTTTCGATTCAAACCTCTGTTAATCCAGTATTAATCGAGAACCCTCACAGGAGGAGCTATGAAGAAGTTTCTGACCGCAATTGTCGCCTTTGCATTCTTTACGTCGACCCTAGGTTTTGCAGCAGCAGGGTCCGGTGGCAAACTGAACAATCAATCTGCGCCCAACGCCAACATCTCGCAGGAGACAGGACAAGTAATTGAGGGCCAATATATTGTCGTTCTTAAGCCGAACAAAGACAAAGGACTGGCGCCTCGAAGCGCCGCCGAAATGCAAAACCTTGCTGCCTCAGTTGGGGCTACCGCCAAGAACGTGTATGCCACCGTGCTGGAGGGGTTTTCCGGCAAATTAAGCGATTCCCAGGTCCGCCAATTACTGAGCGATCCGGCAGTAGACTATATTGAGCCCGACCGCACCATTCGGATGGTCGCGCAGACTACTCCCTGGGGTATTTCACACATAAACGCGCCAGTGGCCCATAGTAGGGGTGTGACCGGGTCCGGCGTTAAAGTCGGTATTATTGATACTGGTATAGACCACGGTCATCCCGATCTAGCTGCTCTCTATGCCGGTGGCATCGACTTTGTCAATGGCGACAACGATCCTATGGATGATGAAGGTCACGGGACTCACGTCTCGGGAACTGTCGCCGCAATTGATAACACTATTGGTGTTCTTGGCGTTGCCCCAGCGGTCAGCCTTTATGGTATTAAAGTCCTCGACCGTTTTGGCAGCGGCACCTTCGCCGACGTTATCGCCGGAATTGACTGGGCTGCGGCTAACGGTATGGACGTTGTGAATATGAGTCTCGGCGCCGGTGTCGGTACTAACGCTTTGCAGACTGCCTGCGACAATGCCTACGCCTCAGGTGTGGTTATCTGTGCGGCAGCCGGTAACAACTACGGCGGCCCGGTTTCGTATCCGGCTAAATACTCTTCAGCCATCGCCGTATCAGCGATTGACCAGGGCAACAACCTGGCCAATTTCTCTAACAGGGGTGCCGAAGTAGAAGTTACTGCTCCCGGTGTTTCGATCTACTCGACCTACCGTGGCGGTGGATATGCCACAATGGACGGAACCAGTATGGCCACCCCCCATACTACCGGTGTTTGTGCGCTTATTTGGGCCACTGGGAGTTTTGGTAGTGCATCAGCCGTTCGCAGTCAGTTGACCAGCACTGCTATCGATCTCGGATCAGCCGGCCGCGACAATAATTTCGGTTACGGCCTGATTGATGCCGATGCAGCCACAGCAGGCGCGGGGGGGCCGCCGACGGCTGACTTTAGCGGCAGTCCGACCAGTGGCACCGAGCCGCTTACGGTCAGCTTCTCTGACCTGTCAACGGGAAGTCCGACCAGTTGGAGTTGGAACTTTGGCGATGGGGGAACATCCACACAGCAGAATCCGTCCCACACTTTTGCTACTGCCGGAAACTATACTGTTGCGCTGACAGCGACCAACGGCAACGGCTCCAACACAGCGACGAAAAATAACTATATCACAGTCAATCCGTGTATCGCCCCGACGGCCGGATTCTCCGGGTCGCCGCTTTCCGGTGATTACCCGCTGACAGTTGGCTTTAGCGACGCATCCAGCGGTGCAGCTTCGTATAGCTGGGACTTCGGTGATGGCGGTTCCTCGACCGCATCGAATCCGAATCATACATACAACGCTGCGGGCACCTATAGCGTGACACAGACTGTAACCAATTCTTGCGGATCGGATCAGTTGATCAGATCGAACTATATTACTGTCACCACCCCGCCGCCGCCACCACCGCCGGTCGCTGATTTCAGTGGCACTCCGACCACCGGTAGCGCGCCCCTGACAGTTAGTTTTTCCGATCTGTCGTCCAACAGTCCGACCTCGTGGAGTTGGGACTTTGGCGATGGTGGCACATCAACTCAGCAGAACCCGGGCTATACATACAATGCGGCCGGGACCTACACGGTTAGCCTGACTGCAACAAATGTTTCAGGATCTGACATCATTACCAAAGTTGGCTACATCACGGTAAATACAGGTCCAATTGCAGGCGAGGGCTTCATACTCTCGCGCAATGCCGATTTCTCCACTGACGACCGTTCTTTCACTCAGGCTGAAACGATCTACATGAAGGTCTGGACGGACGTAGTTGATAACGGAAATCTGAAAAAGTCCGAGTGGGAACTCAAAGATGCCAACAAGAATCGCGTGCGCCAACCGTTCACCAATAATGGCGACAACACGTACACGGCATCATTCGCTTTGTCCGGTTTGCCTTCGAGTGCAACTTCCTGGACCTGGAAGGGCAAGGTCGAAGATAACAACAAGGTGAAGTACAATCCGACGACGACTATTACTATTACCACTGGTCCGCCGCCGGCCCCGGTTGCTGATTTCAGCGGCAATCCGACCTCCGGATTTGCTCCGCTGGCTGTCAGCTTTAGCGACCTGTCGACCAACAGCCCAACCAGTTGGGCGTGGGACTTCGGCGATGGTGGCAGTTCGACCGCTCAAAACCCGAGCTACACCTTTGCAACGGCAGGAACGTACACAGTTTCGTTGACTGCCACCAACAGCTCCGGTTCAAACACTATGACCAAGACCGGCTATATCACGGTGAACACCTGTACCGCACCGACAGCCGGATTCGCAGGCTCGCCAACATCGGGCGACTTCCCGTTAGCAGTCTCTTTCAGCGACCAGTCGACCAACGGTCCGACCAGTTGGGCATGGGACTTCGGTGACGGCGGCACATCAACCGCCCAGAACCCGAACCACACCTACACCGCTGCCGGGACCTATGACGTTACGCTGACCGCGACCAATTCGTGCGGTTCAGATCAACTGGTGCAAACCGGTTACATCACTGTCACAACCCCACCGTGCAACCCGCCGGTCGCTGCCTTCAGCGGCACACCGACAAGCGGTAATGCTCCGTTGAACGTTTCCTTCACCGATCAGACATCCAACAGCCCAACCAGTTGGGCATGGGACTTTGGCGATGGAGGAACTTCGACACAGCAGAATCCGGGTTACACCTACAACAATGCCGGCACCTACACTGTCACTCTGACCGCGACCAATAGCTGCGGTTCGGATCAGTTGGTACAAACCAACTATATCACGGTCACGGCGGGTGGTCCGGTTACTGGCGAAGGATTTATTCTCTCGCGTAATGCCGACTTCTCCACCGACGATCGCACATTCACCAATATCGAAACGATATACATGAAGGTCTGGTCTGACGTAGTCGACTTCAACGACCTGAAAAAGAACAGGTGGGAACTGAAGGATGCCAACAAGAATAAGATTCGTCAGAACATGACGAATAATTTCGATGGCACCTACACAGCGTCGTTTGCTTTGTCCGGACTACCATCCAACGCGACCAGTTGGACATGGAAGGGCGAAGCAAAGGATAACGCGGGCAATCGTTATAAACCGACTACGACCATTTCAGTCACTATGGTGGCCGGACTTGGCGCCGAGTCAGTTACTCCGAGTTCGTTTGAGTTGTCGAACTACCCGAACCCGTTCAACCCTTCGACCGAGATTTCGTTCACTTTGCCGCAGGCATCGCATGTCCTGCTGGAAGTGTACAATGTCTCCGGTCAACTTGTAGATGTTCTTGCCGACGGCCAGCATGGCGCAGGTGAACATATCATTACGTGGGATGGATCGGGCAGGGCATCCGGCATTTACTTCTACCGACTGCAAACCGACAATGCACTCCAGACGAAGAAAATGCTGTTGCTGAAATAAACTTCTCTCGCAATAGGCGAACATAGTCTTGCGGCTGCTCTCTCACATGCAGAGAGCAGCCGCTTTTTTGTTTTTGTTGACGATGGAGCGTATGGTGCTCTTTGTCTGTTTCAGTAACGACAATATTTGTGATATAATTGTGATTGGGCTAGC
>JBHHVC010000208.1:0-4916 GCA_046754125.1 Candidatus Zixiibacteriota bacterium | reverse complement strand
TCATCCACTTTGACGAATTGGAGGTCCGTCATCGCCTTGACGGCTTCCGGATTCTCTCTAATGTAGCGTAAATCAAGCATTTATCTACCTGCCCTCTATTTGTACTTGGCACTGTCAATGCTGCCTCAACTTAGTAGTCAGTATAACCGAATGGAATATCGTAGTCAAACCGGGATGGTGAGAGATCGGTCCCACCGAACCGCAATTCGAACCGAACGGCAGATTATTCTTGCTTTTTCCGACAAACCACTTAGATTTCAAGACTTTTTGGCAAAGGAGTAGCAATAATGGCAAAAGCTTGCGAAATTTGTGGCAAGAAACCAGTCACCGGGAATAATGTCTCTCACGCTCACAACGTGACCAAACGACGATTTCTGCCAAACCTGCAGACAGTTCGAGCCCTCGTTGACGGCAAACCCAAGCGGATGAGTGTCTGTACCTCTTGTCTTAAAGCCGGTAAAGTGATAAAAAACGTTCGCAGTCCGAAAAAGACTATTGCGAAATAGTCCGGCTTCACAATCCAATTGATTCTCAGGGCAGGTCCGAATTCGGGCCTGCCGTTTCAGCTTGCGGCTTGATGTATGTTAGCGCGGGCTTTTCCAAAGGACTAAGAGTGCGTACTATTGCACGCCTTCACCAGCCAATAATCTGTTCGAGATTCCTGTTCAGTTTTTCAATACGTTCTTGGTAATCGTCTTTCTTGCCGCGTTCGCGTTCGACAATATCCTCAGGTGCATTCTTCAAGAAGTCTGCGTTGGCCAGTTTGCGGGATATCTTCTCAAGCAGGTTCTTCATATTAACCAGCTCTTTTTCCAGCCTTTGCCGCTCCACATCGATATCGATCAAGTCGGCCAGCGGCACGAATATCTCAGCACCGGAGATCACGCACGAGGCCGAAACCGGTGGTTTTTTGATATCAGTGCCTGTGTGCAAATTCTCTACCCGGACCAGCGACCTGAAGTATTCTATATGTCTTTCCAGCAGATCACCGAATGCGGCGTTGTCTACGCGAATGAACAGGTCCGACTTCTTTCCTGGCGGAACGTTCATCTCGGCGCGCAGCGATCGCACTGCCGTAACCACCGCCTGAATCTGTTCAAGAGACTTCTCGAGTTCGTCGTCAATATGCGAACCGTCACTTTTCGGCCAGGGTCCAAACGAAATGGTCGTTTCGTCTCCTTCGGAGCCGACAAGATCAATGTAGATCGACTCGGTTACAAACGGTGTGAACGGGTGCATCAAGCGCAGAATCTGGTTGAGCACATAGGTAGCCACCTTGAGCGAACCTTCTCTGATCGTTCTATCCGAGCTGTCTGGTTTGATCAGTTCGATATACCACGAGCAATAGTCATTCCACACAAAATTGTAGAGCGTTTTTGCCGCAGTGGAAAGGCGGTATTCGTCAAAAGACCTGTCGACCGCCTGAATCGTCTGCTCCAGTCGGGAAAGGATCCACTTATCAAATATGACAAGGTCGGCGTCATCTATTGTCTTCGGAGTCGGTTTCGTTTTGTCAAGGCGCATAGAGATAAACCGGGCCACCTGTGAGAGCTTGTTGACAAAATTGCGACCGGTTTCAAATGTATTCTTGCTGATCCACGGATCCTGACCGTCTGGCGTAGCGAGTACCGTAGAAATTCGCAGGGCATCGGCACCGTATTTGTCTATTATGTCGAGCGGATTGATGCCATTGCCAAGCGACTTGGACATCTTTACTCCTTTGGCATCACGCACAGTGCCATGAATGTACACATCTCCGAAGGGACATTCGCCCATGAATTCGTACCCGGCCATAACCATACGCGCCACCCACAAAAAGATGATCTCGGAGGCAGTGCTGAGAACTTTGGTCGGATAGAACTTGCGCAGATCCGGGTTCTTGTCCGGCCAGCCCATTGTCGAAAAGGGCCACAACCATGAGGAGAACCATGTATCGAGAACATCTTCATCCTGTGTCAAGGATTCAGGATCATAGCCGGGGCACTGGTCCGTAGTCGGGCGGTCGGCTGATACGAAGACCGTGCCGTCCTCGGCATACCAGACCGGTATTCGATGTCCCCACCATAATTGGCGTGAGATACACCAGTCACGGATGTTCTCCATCCAGTGCAGATACGTCTTTGACCAGTAGTCAGGGTGAAAACGTAACTTACCGGTTTTGAGCGCCTCGATCGCCGGTTTGGCCATCTCCTCCATCTTAACAAACCACTGGTCGGACAGATATGGTTCCACCACGCTGTGGCATCGGTAGCATGTTCCCGCCGAAAGTTGGTAGTCTTCTATCTTGTCGAGATGACCTTTTTTTCGTAGCTCCCCGACAAGCTGCTTTCGGCAATCGTATCGGTCGAGCCCCTTGAACTTACCGGCGTTTTCGTTCAGAGTACCGTCGGTGTTGAGAATGTTGATTTCCTCAAGGTCGTGTCTCCGGCCAATCTCAAAGTCGTTAGGATCGTGTGCCGGTGTTACTTTGACCACACCTGTACCAAACTCCGGGTCAACATAGGAGTCGGCGACAATCGGTATCTCGCGCTCAAGAATTGGCAGGATGCATCTTTTGCCGACCATTTTTGCATACCGCGAATCTTTGGGAGAAACGGCCAGTGCGGTATCGCCCAGCATAGTTTCCGGGCGGGTCGTGGCCACAGTGAGGTATTCATCGGATCCCTTGACCTTATACTTGATGTACCATAGGTGGCTGTTTTGCTCCAGATGTTCGACCTCATCGTCGGAGAGCGATGTCTGGCAACTCGTGCACCAGTTGACAATGCGATGCCCCCGGTAGATCCATCCCTTGTCATACAGGTGCTTGAATACTGTGGCGACAGCGGTAGAGAGTCCGTCATCGAGTGTGAACCGGGTCCTGCTCCAATCGCAGCCGCAGCCGATCTTCCTGAGTTGGCCGAGAATTATTTCCTTATTGCGGTTGGCCCAGTCGGCTGTTCGCGCGACGAACTTGTCCCGCCCCATTTCGCGGCGAGTGGTCCCCTCGGCAACCAACTGCTTTTCCACCACGACCTGGGTCGCAATTCCAGCATGGTCCGCCCCAGGAATCCAGACCGCCTCAAAACCCTGCATACGGTGACGGCGGATCAGGATGTCCTGAATAGTGGCGTTCAGGGCGTGTCCCAGGTGGAGCACGTCGGTACAATTGGGTGGCGGAATGACAATCGAATATGCCGGCTTGTCAGAATTCGGATGGCCCTCAAAGATACCGTCTTGCATCCAGCGCTGGTAGAGTCTGTCCTCTACTTCGCTCGGTGACCAAGCCGAGGGCTTTTTCTGTGTATCGTTGTTTTGCTTGCTCATATGCCCTTTACGGTCGTATTTTCGCCCACTTGATCACGGCAGGCGAGTTGTTTGGTCCCAGAGCGACCAAGTATAGTCCGGCTCAATCGCCTTGTCAACAAACGCCAATGCTCTTCCATATGGGATAAGCGGCGGCGGCAAAGAGGTATTATCGTCAGCTATGTCCGATTTGCGCAGCGTTATATTCGACTCAAAGGCGGAACCGATCCGACGACTGGTTGCCGTCCTGACCTATCTACGTTCCGAAGAGGGATGTGCTTGGGATCGCAAGCAGACCCACCGGAGTCTGCTTCCCTACCTTATCGAAGAAACTTACGAGGTAGTTGAATCTATAGAAAACGGCGAGCCTGCGGCTCTTTGCGAGGAGTTGGGCGATCTTCTTTGCCAGATAGTGTTTCATGCCCAACTGGCCCGCGAAGCCGGAGAGTTCACTTTCGACGATGTTGCACGCGCGATTGTAGAAAAACTCATTGCCCGTCATCCGCACGTATTTGACCAAAAGACCGATCTGAGCCCAAAACAGGTCCGGGATCAGTGGGAGAAGTTGAAAATACAGTCCGGAGAGAAGAAGTCCGTACTATCGGGGATTCCCCGGTCGATGCCCGCTCTTTCTATGGCCTTTCGAATCGGAGAAAAGGCAGGCGGTGTAGGATTTGACTGGAACAACAGCGATCAGGTACTCGACAAAGTCAGTGAGGAACTGGACGAAATCCGCGATGCACTGGAGAAAAAGGGATCGGGCGAGGAGAGTTCCGACAAGCTTGCTGAGGAGATAGGAGACCTGCTTTTTGCCACAGCTTCGTTTGCTCGCAAGGAGGGAATTGACCCGGAAATGGCCCTGAAGCATGGCCTGGACAAGTTTTGCGCCCGATTTGACCGTCTGGAGGCCGAGGTAGTCCGCTCCGGTCGCTCGTTTAGCGAGTACACACTTGAAGAACTGGAATCGCTCTGGCAGAGCATTAAGACATAGGGCGGTTGCAAACAATACCCCAATGAACTGTGTAGCTCCCGTAACGTATTCTCTCTCATGTTGATACATTTCACATTCCCCGCTACATTGACCTCTGAATGGCTTCTCATACCAGCATGGACAGGCAAAACAGCCACTTTCTATATACCCAAGCATCAATAAGAAAACGAAACAGACCGTCTTTTTTATGTTGTGTCCAAAAATGACCCTCCATAGCTTGGGACGCCAAATCAGGATAAATGTATATCCTGATACGAGATAGAACCTATTGGTTGGAGTTACTCTGTAACTAATGCTGGATGGCCTCAAAGGTCGATCCGAAGGAGGGTTGCCGATGACCGGATGAAAGCAAAATGAGTTGAAGCCAGCTATCAGCGGCTCATCTCAAGAAGACAGCGTAAGATATTGAAACCACAACTTTTCGATAGAGGAAACAGGAATGAAACAATCGATAATACTTGCCTTGCTGCTGATCCTGCTACTGAGCGCCAGCTCATTTGCAACTGAGACACGAGTTCGCACGATGGGTGAGAACAATATGATTCTACTCGACGACTTCAATATCTGGGTTTTCCCCTCGAGGCTGATGGAGTATCCCGATATTGCGGTTGCGGAATTTGGCCGCCGGCCGGTTGATCGG
>JBHHVC010000207.1:0-4971 GCA_046754125.1 Candidatus Zixiibacteriota bacterium | reverse complement strand
ACGTCGTGGGTAATCCTGATAGGCGTTATCACCGGCCTCGTGTATTTCTTCTTCTCCAAAGAACACACAGGTCTGTTCGGTAGTGCGTCGCGTGTGGGAATCTGGGTACTTATGATTACCTTTGGCGCTTCGTTCGGCTACACGGTAATGGGACGTATTTCCCTTTTAGTCGGTCGATTGACATTTCTATTTGGGGATTGGTTAGGATTGGTGAGTTGACAAAACGTATACATACTAGTAAAGGAGCAAGTGTGAAGCACACATTAGTACCATTGTTGTCATTGCTCTTGTTCACTGGCGTCGCGCTAGCGCAGGATGAACTGATGGCGGATAGTCTTCAAGTAGACAGCGTTGCTGCCTTGCTTCCGGCGCCGGTGACCAATGTGCGAGCTTTTGACACCGACGATGATCATGGTCACTCGATAACGCTCGAGTGGGAGCTTTCAGCCGATGACGGGGCCGGGAAAGAATCGGTTCTGTCGTACGAAGTGTTTCGATGGACGCCATACCTAATGGACTCCCTAGGCACAAATCGGGGGCTGAGAGATTCACTGAAGGCGTTGGCGGACAGCACCGACGACAACTCGCTGGAGTCTCGGATTGAGACTGTTGAGGCCTATCTGGAGTCCGGCTACGACCGGCTTAGCGCGGCCTATACCGCTTATCCCGAAGGTGGGGAATGGCGCAAGGTTGGCGGCAAGGCATCCGGCGAGACTACGATCACAAACGCCGGGGCCAAGGAGAAAGAATCGCCGGACTATATCCCCGATTACACTGATCTGTACTATCGGGTCGATGCCGTCACTGTTGATACGGACATAAGGTCCAAGTCGAACATAGTGGGTCCGGTACAATCATCCGGCCAGTGGTTCAATGGGGGAAGAGCGGTGGTGTTGGTGAGTGTGCTCATCTTCGCCTTCCTTGTCATTTTGTTTGTCTGGCTGGCCAAACGAGGATCGGACTTGTATGTTCGTCCCCTCGCAGGCATCGAAGCAGTCGATGACGCAATCGGCCGGGCCACCGAAATGGGCAAGCCAATCCTGTATGTCCTTGGTTTGGGCGTAGCATCCGACATTGCAACTATTGCATCTTTTACAATACTGGGACGAGTGGCCAAACGAGTCGCCGAATACCAGACCGAACTTCTCGTTCCGACTGCCGATCCGATTGTTATGTCGGTAGCGCAAGAGGTGGTGAAGTCGGCTTACATGGATGCCGGCCGGATGGATGATTACAAAGAGGACTCGGTTCACTTTGTGACGCAGTTGCAGTTTGCCTACGTTGCGGCGGTGAATGGTCAGATGCTGCGCCAATTGCCCGCCACTAATATATACATGGGGAAGTTCTTTGCGGAGTCACTGCTACTGGCCGAAACCGGCGCTCTGGCCGGTTCGATTCAGATAGCAGGTACCGACGAGATAGCGCAGATTCCGTTCTTCATTGTTGCGTGTGACTATACTTTGATCGGCGAGGAACTCTATGCGGCATCCGCCTACCTGGGACGTGAGGCAATTCTGCTGGGATCGCTCAAAGCCCAGGATTATGCAAAGGCTGCAGTTATTGTTCTGGCCTTCGCCGGACTTTTGTGCGCCAATCTTGGCTGGAGCTGGTTCACCGATCTGTTCATAGTGACCAATTAGGAGGTGATGGCAAATGCGACGACAACTACCCCTGGCCCTGGTTTTCGTTTTTGGGCTTTTCATGGTCTTTCAGTTTTTTGTTCCTCACGAATCCTCCGAGTGGGTCTATGAGTATCTGCTCGACTGGATCCTGATAATAGGTATCTTTGCTGTTGCTCTTGGCATCTGGTCGCTGTTCCATGTCTCAATCGCAAGGATTCGAGCGCGCAAAGAGGGCTGGCAGTACTCCTATGTATCCATTGGCGGGCTGTTCGCCATGATCCTCTTTGGCTTTACTGCTCGTACCGGCGATTCCTGGGGTTTGTATTTCTTTTTTGCGGCAGCTCTATTACTCGCTATTGGCGCGATCATGCAGACAATGCTCAGCGGAGTCAGTGGAAAGCAGAGGTCGATCAGTATGGCGGCCACTGCGTTCTTCACTGTTCTGGCCGTAGCAATCGCTGTCCTTGATGATTCCTGGCGGTTCTATTTCTATACCACCGAAGGGCAAGAGAGCTTTATGTTCCGCCACTTCTTCGATCACGTCATGATCCCGATCCTGTCGACAATGTTCGCCCTGCTGGCCTTCTTCATCGCCTCGGCCGCCTATCGCGCTTTTCGAGCGCGAAACCTGCTGGCGACACTCCTGCTGATTTCGGCAATGATCGTCATGCTTCGGTTCTTCCCCTATTTTCCTTTCGGGCTTGGGGTGTATGCAGCCAAGACGTCTAGCTGGCTGATGAATGTCCCCAATCTGGCCGCACAGCGAGCTATTGTCATCGGTATCGGCTTGGGAATGGTGTCAACATCTATCAAGGTAGTCCTCGGCATCGAGCGCGGCTACATGGGGAAGGGATAAGGTGGCTGCCGTGAATATCTTTGATCGAATGATGCAGATTGACCGCCGGTGGATTTTTCTGTTCCTGATTGTCGTGTGCGTTACTGCTTATACAATTCCGTTCGAGGTCCCGATCCTGATCGAGCCGGAGGTAGAGTCAATCCATACGTTCATAGACAGTCTTGCGCCGGGGGAGATTGTCCTGGTAGCAATCGATTATGATCCGAACGCACTGGCTGAGTTGCACCCGATGACTTATGCAATCGTAGAGCACTGCTGGCGCAAAGAACTAAAGGTCATTTTTACTGCCCTGTCGCAGAACGGACCGGGAATGGCAGACCAGGCCATTCGCGATATCTCCGACTCGCTCTTACTTGAACGTGAATACAATGGCGTCAAATACAAGGGGCGCGAGATTGTAAACGGTGTCGACTATTGTTTCCTCGGATATAAACCGTATTTTGCGCTGGTGATCCTCGGCATGGGGCAGGGTTTCCGATTGCCGTTCCCCAATGATTACTACGGCACTCCGCTGGATTCAATTCCGATGATGCATGGAGTTATCAATTACGATCAAGTAGCTTGCGTCATAGACCTGAGTGCCGGAAATATTAGTGACGCCTGGATATCATACGGTCAGGGACGGTTCAATTTCCCGATGGCACTTGGAGTTACCGGTGTCATGACCTCCCAATACTATCCGTTCCTCGGTTCGGGCCAGATTTTCGGGCTTATGGGTGGACTTCTCGGCGCTGCGCAGTATGAAGAACTGGCCGATAATGCCGGGCGCGGAAAAGATGGAATGCGAGTTCAATTGCCCGCACATATTGTAATTATCCTGTTTATTGTTATGGGTAACGTCGGCTACTTCATGGGTCGCCGAAGCAAGAAGCTCAGAGGGGAGGCCTGATATGGATCTGGCAACATTTATCTGGACGACCTTTGCCGTTTTCGTGACACTGGCAACCTTCTCCTTCCTGTATAAGGACAACCCGTTCTACAAATTCGCCGAGCATCTCGTGGTTGGCGTGGCTACCGGCTATTTTACAATAATCCTCTGGCACGGCGGGCTTGTGCCGAATCTGTTCCAGAGGCTTGCCGACGGTGACTGGTATTACGTATGGCTCAACTCCTCGAAGCCGTACTACTTGATTCCCGCAATCCTGGGGCTGCTCATGTTTACCCGGTTTTCCCGCAACTACTCCTGGATATCCCGCTGGCCAATGGCCCTGTATATCGGGATCTCTACCGGTCTGGCGATACCTCTGGAGATGTCCAACCGAGTGAACAAGCAGTTGTATGCGGCTATGGCCGAAATCAACTGGTCAAACTTCCTCGGGCATGGTTATCTTGATATCACTGCAGGATTCTCGCAGGTGATTCTTTTTGTCGGATCGGCCGCCGCCCTTATCTACTTCTTCTTTTCAAAAGCGCACACGGGATTGTTTGGTGGAGCGGCCAAAGTTGGCATCTGGACGCTGATGATTGGCTTCGGCGCATCATTTGGTTTCACGGTGATGGCGCGAATCTCGCTCTTCATCAACCGCATACAAGATGTCAACGACTGGGGTGTGGTGGCATTTAACGCAGGAGACACACCTAACGAAAACTACAGTGCGATGTTCGGTGTCTTTTTCTGGTTGCTTGTGCTGGTAGTGGCAGCCTATACAATAAGAGAGATACTTATCCATGTGCGTGCGCGGGGAGCCTCGTCCGGGCAATAGTGCCGTCTACTGGTTGATCATCTAATCCCGCCGCCAAATGCGGCGGGATTTTTGTCGCAGGCAGTAAAAGATGTCTCACGCAAAGAGTTTTTTGTTGATTATCTGTTCTTGCTGAACCTGTATGGCTTTGCATCGGTAAACTATGTTACAACCGGGTCACACGAATGGAACTGACTGAACAAGATAGCCCGTGCTCTAAATGTTTTCGGCCTATGGGCCGGGTGTGGTGTGCTTTGGCGAGGCACAGTCAATTCGATGGTCGCCTATCACATTGCGGTACAGCGGCTTACAAATCGACAACTACCGCCAATCGGTAACCTGTTAAGGAGGATAGAGTTAGAGTAAAGAATTTCCTTTTCCTGTAAGATTTTCATTGACAAGCGGTTCAGCCTGTCGTTACTTGGCTCGTGGAGGAATCAGAAAGCGACAGAAGCAGCGTGAGTGAATCTAGGGTAGGAACTGTTTTCACAAGGAGAGTGAGGTAGTCAATGGCTTCAAAGCGTTCGGCCACCCCTTTCGGTACGTCTGCCGTAACCGACTCAGAGTCTGTGTCGATTGAATCGACCCGGACGCAGCCAGGGAAGAAGGGAAAGTTGTCTACAGCAGAGGCTCGCAGGGATTATCAGCGGCGGTATTACCAGATGCACAAGGAAAAAGCGAAGGAGTACCAGCGGCAATACAATTTGACGCACAAAAAGAAAGCGCGAGGACAAGGGAAATCCTCTCTGGTGGCTCCACGGGAAGTGATTCGCACAACTTTCCACGCAGCCGACCTGATGCACGCGCCGGT
>JBHHVC010000206.1:0-4979 GCA_046754125.1 Candidatus Zixiibacteriota bacterium | reverse complement strand
CCGGCTCGCTCGCACTGACCGTCTTAAACGGAACTTCTTACAGCTCGTTAGGCGAGATGAACAAACAAAAAGATGCCAACGCTTTCGTTCGCTTGAGTCCTTTGCGCTCTAACGAGAATCTCAAGAGGAGCATCATTACCGGCCAGTTCTATTACGGCACACAGAACAAGGAAATCCCGGATTCAGTTCAGGCATCGGATTACAAGAGGCAACTGGTCTCTGCAGGTGGGCTGCTTGCCTATCGTCATGCGCTTGATCTGGGCATTGATCTGAACTGGTATACCTTAGGAGAAGGACCAGCCAATGCGGATCGGAGCAAGACGGGTTTCTCCTTCTTCGGCACTTTCTACTTCAGCGAAGTTGCTTCCGAGCAGTCAGTTCTTCATGATTTTAACCTGTTTGGCAGGGTAGATCTGATTGATCCCGATACCGATATCGCCGACGATGGTAATTCGTTCGTTGTCGTCGGCATCGAAACTACCCCGACAAAGGGATTCAAGGCCGCTCTGAGTCTTCGCACAGTCAGTTTCGAGGATGATACCAAGACAACAACTAAAGAACTGTTCTTTAATACATTATTTAAATTCTAACAACCGGTTACGAAGGAGGAAAAGCGAAATGAAGAAACTGATTGTGGCCACTGCGGCCGTGCTGATGATCTGCGCGGGTGTATTCTCGTCAGGTACTATCACTATCAAAGGCTCGGACACGCTTGTTCGACTGGGCCAGCGTTGGGCCGAAGAGTATATGAAGAAAAACGAGGGGGCTGTGGTTCAGGTATCGGGGGGTGGATCCGGTACCGGCATCGCCGCTCTTCTCAACGGCGGTACCGATATCTGTGAAGCATCACGCGACATGAAGGAAAAGGAATACAAGCTGGCCGAGCACAAGGGTATAAAACCGTATCGCATTTCTGTGGCGCTCGACGGCATAAGCATCTACCTCAATGAAGCCAACCCGGTCAAAGAACTGTCCTTCGCACAACTCAAAGGTATGTATACTGGCGCCATCACGAATTGGAAAGAAGTTGGCGGCAACGATGCCACAATCATTCTCTATGGCAGGGAAAACAATTCGGGGACGTACGCCTTCTTGCAAAAGAAAGTTCTCAACAAGGAAGATTATACTGAACGCACGCAGACCCTGCCGGGTACGGCTGCGGTCGTCAACGCCGTCTCCAAAGACAAAAACGGAATAGGCTACGGTGGCATTGCCTGGGCAAAGGGAGTCAAGTTTGCCGCAATCCGAAAGAGCGACAAAGATGCTGCGGTTGTTCCATCGTCTGAGACAGTTTCCAACGGCACCTATCCTATTTCACGCGACCTGTATTGGTTCTTCAATGGCAAGCCAGCAGGCGAGGTTCAAAAGCTGGTCAACTGGGCGCTCTCCGAGGAGGGACAAAAGGTCGCTGCAGATATGGATTACATCCCTCTGCCGCGGGACCGTGCTCTGGCCAGCCTGATAAAATAAGGGCGTTGACACTGCAAAATATTCCACTCGATAGAGAAACTGGCAGCACACTTAAGGTGTGCTGTCTTAGTAATTCTGCAGGTCGAAGTTATGAATAAGCTTGAGTTCAAACCAAAGTCAAGACTACGAGAGTTCCTCGGCAAAACGTGGATAGCACTAAACGCCTATGTTGCTCTGATAGCAATAGCCCTCATTTTTGGATTTATTTTCAAGGAAGCAATTCCTATCTTTACAGACAGTTTTGTCAAGGAAGAAGCCAGTTTCGATAAGCTTATTGTCAAACAGAAGTTCGCCGAGGGGCGCGAGGCGAAGTTCGTATGGCAACCAACTTCGGAAGTGCCTCGTTTTTCCCTCTTTCCGCTTTTTCTTGGAACTATTAAAGCTGCTCTGATAGCAATGTTGTTCGCAGTGCCGCTTGGAGTCGGAGCGGCCGTCTATTCTTCGGAATTCTCTCCTCGTTTTTTGCGAGAAATCCTCAAACCGGCTATTGAGATGTTGGCCTCGATTCCATCGGTGGTCATCGGTTTTTTCGCTCTGATGGTATTAGCGACCCTCTTGCAATCGATGTTTGCACTGACTTACCGCCTGAACGCGCTTAATGTTGGCATTGCTTTGGGGATTGCGGTGATTCCGATAATCTTTACGGTGGCCGAGGACGCTATGAACTCGGTACCTCATTCGCTGAGAGATGCAGCTATTGCACTGGGTGCGACTCCATGGCAGGTTTCGCTCACCACAGTGTTTCCTGCCGCTATTCCCGGTATAGCCGCAGGCGTTGTGCTTGGTTTTGGACGGGCTATTGGCGAGACTATGATTGTCCTGATGGCTTCCGGCAACGCGCCGATTATCTCTGCCAGCTTTCTCGATTCGGTGAGGACACTATCTGCGACAATCGCGGCCGAATTGGCAGAAGTAGTCTTTGGCTCAACACACTACTCGGTTCTGTTCATGATAGGGTCGCTGCTGTTTGTATTCACGTTTGTGATAAATCTTGGAGGCGAGTTCATCCTGATCGGTCTGAAAGAAAAACTACACGGCAAATCGTCATGATCTGGTTAAATCCCCTTCTCACTGTAGAGCGCGGCGCAGTCGATGGTGTTCTACCGTTTCGCTCTAAGGGCAGGGGAACGCTTCCTCGCGCTCTCACTCTGGCTTCGGCTCTCTTAATACTGACGATACTAGTGACTATCGTTGCAAATGTCATTATTGGCGGTCTTGGTACTATTAGCTGGGAGTTTCTCTCTCATCCGCCCGAGAACGGGATGGAGTCCGGCGGAGTATTCCCCGCAATTTTCGGCACCGTAGCATTGGTTCTGCTTATGGTGATTGCGGTTGTACCTATTGGAGTATTCTCGGCGATCTATCTGCACGAATACACAAGACCTGACTCTCCTCTCACAAGGATAATTCGTGTGGCCGTTAACAACTTGGCAGGAATACCGTCGATAGTCTTCGGTCTGTTTGGTCTCGGCTTTTTCATAAGCTTCGTCGGGGGCGGACTGGATTCTGTTTTCTATGCAAGCGAAGGTGGACCGGTGTGGGGACAGCCGGGTATCCTGTGGGCATCGCTCACTCTTGCCCTGCTGACTCTGCCGGTTGTCATAGTCTCTACCGAGGAAGCGTTGCGTACTATTCCCAATGAATTGCGGGAGGCAAGCTACGCATTGGGCGGAACGAAACTACAGACGATATGGCGGATTATCATCCCACAGGCCATGCCGGGCATCATGACCGGGGCCATCCTGGCTGTCTCCCGTGGGGCCGGCGAGGTCGCTCCAATCATGTTCACAGGGGCCGCCTACTACCTGCCGTACCTTCCGACCAAACTCAACGACCAGTTCATGGAATTGGGGTATCACATTTACGTCATGGCCACACAGTCGCCCGACGTGGAAGCGACCAGGCCGATCTTGTATGGCACAGTGCTAGTGCTACTGTCACTGACATTTGCCCTCAACTTTGTTGCGATAATGATCAGATCCAGAATGAGGACCGGACGTGCAAAATAGTAGCACCCGACGGAAGAGTGAAACTAAGACGAGTCGGTCTGGTGTTGCGGCTGATTCAGTTGCGAATTCATTTCCCAAAATGGTTGCCAGAAACATCAATTTCTCTTACGGCAAGTTTCAGGCACTGCATGATATCAGCATGGATGTCAAACAAAACCGAGTAACGGCCCTGATTGGTCCCTCCGGTTGTGGCAAGTCGACCTTTCTGCGCACCATGAATCGAATGAACGAGACAATTCCCGGAACACGCATGGAGGGAAAAGTGCTCCTCGATGGGCAGGACATATATGCTGACATCAGCGATCCGTCAACGGTCCGCACCAGGGTGGGAATGGTATTTCAAAAGTCAAATCCGTTTCCTAAGTCGATTTTTGACAATGTTGCCTACGGGTTACGCATAAACGGTATCAAAGACAAGCAGCTTATCTCAAAGGTGGTGGAAGAATCGCTGGTCAGGGCTGCTCTTTGGGACGAAGTAAAGGACAAAATGGACAAGAGCGCATTTACTCTGTCCGGCGGACAGCAGCAGCGGCTTTGCATTGCCCGTACACTCGCTGTCAGACCGGAAGTGATTCTAATGGATGAACCGGCCTCGGCGCTCGATCCCCTTTCCACATCCAGAATCGAAGATTTGATCGGCGATCTGCGAAAGTCGTACGCTATTGTAATCGTTACGCACAATATGCAACAGGCCGCAAGAGTGTCTGATACGACAGCCTTTTTCTACGAAGGCAGATTGATCGAAATCGGGCGTACGAAAATGATGTTCAGCCGACCGCAAAAGAAAAAGACAGAGGACTATATAACCGGGCGATTCGGTTGAGCAAGTGAGGGAACAATGACAAAGCACTTTCAAAACGAGATTGAACGACTAAAAAAGAAAATCCTACGACTTGCCGCAATGGTAGAGGAGGCTTTGTGCGAAGCCGTTGGAGCTATTGGGAACCATGACATAAAGATGGCCACAGCACTGATTCAGGCGGACGAAGAAATTGACAAACTTGAGGTGGAAGTGGAGGAGGACTGTCTGAAAATCCTCGCCCTGCACCAGCCGGTGGCTGCCGATCTGCGGTACACTATCGCTGTCCTCAAGATCAATAATGATTTGGAAAGAATTGCCGATCTCGCTGTGAACATAGCAAAACGAACGGTGGCAACCTCCGTTGGGGAGGACCTGGATCCGCCTTTTGATCTGCGGGGCATGCTCGATGCCACAGTAAATATGGTGAGAAAGAGCGTCGACGCTCTTGTAGATCGGGATGTTGACCTCGCTCATCAGGTCCGGGTAGACGATGACGTTGTCGACGAATTCCACAAGGTGGCTTTCGCTGCAATCCAGGATCGAATTTGCGCCAACCCCGACAACGTAGGTGCTTTGATAAGCCTGCTGAGCGTATCAAGAAACCTTGAGAGAATCGCCGACCACGCTACCAACATTGCTGAAGATGTCATTTATCTGATTGACGGCGAAATCGTTCGGCATCGCGGGTTGGACGATAC
>JBHHVC010000205.1:0-5042 GCA_046754125.1 Candidatus Zixiibacteriota bacterium | reverse complement strand
AGAAGTTGACGAGCTGGATCACCTCGTTTCGGGAGCCGAGGCGGTCGATGCGGCCGAAACGCTGAATGATGCGAACCGGGTTCCAGTGGATGTCATAGTTCACGACGTAGTCGCAGTCCTGGAGGTTCTGCCCCTCGGAGAGGCAGTCCGTGGAAATCAGAATGCTGATCTCCTCCGTCAGGGACTCGTCGATCTTGTCTCGCTCCTTCGACAGCGGTGAGAACGACGTGATGATAGAGGCGATGTCCTTGCGCAGGCCGGACATCGTGGTCTTGTTGCCGCTGCTGTGGCCGGTGACCAGGGCCGAGTGAATCCCGAGTTCGCCTTTCGCCCAGGGGGCGATGTTCTCGTACAAGTACTGCGCGGTGTCCGCGAAAGCGGTGAACAGAAGAACTTTCGTATTCCCGGGGTTGATTGGGCTCCCGCACTTGGCGGCAATCACTTCTTTCAGGCGGCGCAGCTTCTCGTCACGGGTGGCGTCGATCTCCCGGGCCTCTCTGAGCAGCTTGACCAGGAGTTCCTCGTCTTCCTCGAGTTCCTGCCGCCAGCGCACCCGGTCAACATCCTGAAGAAGGACCTTGACCTTGTTGCCGATCAGGTACGGGGCGAAGTCGTCATCGTCTATCTCGATGTCCTCGATACTCAGTTCCTCGACCTCGGATTCCTCATGGGAGTCGATGCGTTCGATCATTCCCCGGACATTGGCGAGCAGTCTTCCCAGCGTGAGCCCAAACGAATTGATCGAACTCTCCATGCGCTTGAGCAGGTTCACGCGCATCAGGTGGATCAGGCTTTCCTCGCGGTCGATCTGCTTGAACACCGATCCGCCGGTGACTTCCATGTCGTACTTGCGGCTGTACTCTTCGAGCTTGCCGGGCAGAACGTACTTCAGCGGGGCATAGGAGGCGAGGTTGAGGCGGCGGATGTCGCGGTTGATCTCCCTGAGTTCGGGAAACATGTTTTTGGTGTCGATGTCCGCCTTGATATTGACCGGCTTGGCGCGCTCGGCGAACGCGCCGACCTCGTCGAGGTCGTAGTACTTCTCGATGTGTTTGCGGGACCTGGCTATGGTGAGCAGATCGAGGAGTTTGAAGTAATCGAAATTCAGCGCCTCCAGGAGCCCCCGCGTGGTCCGCTCGTCGGCTTCGAGGCGCAGCCACTGGTTGAATCTCGTCTGCGCCTTGCGGAGCGTCTGCTCGATGCTGGCGATGCCGCTGTTGTAGAGGGCGTCGTCCACGCCTTCGGTGATGAACGCCACCTGGTTCTTCAGGTCGTTCATGCGGCTGTTGACGGGCGTAGCCGAGAGCATGAGGACCTTTGTCTTCACGCCAGCCTTGATGATCTGGCGCATGAGCCGCGAGTACCGGGTCAGACCGTCCTTACGAGGCGGGTTGTTACGGAAGTTGTGGGACTCGTCGATTACGACGAGGTCGTAGTTGCCCCAGTTGAGCGTCTCCAGATTGATCTCGCCCGACTTGCCCCGGTCGCGGGTAAGGTCGGTGTGATTCAGGACATCGTAGTTGAAACGATCAGCGGCAAAGAGATTGCGGCGGTCATTGACCGTGTACAGCGTCCAGTTTTCACGCAGCTTCTTCGGGCACAGGACCAGAACGCGGTCGTTGCGCAGCTCGTAGTACTTGATGATGGCCAGGGCCTCGAAGGTCTTGCCGAGGCCCACGCTGTCGGCGATGATGCAGCCGTTATATCGCTCGATCTTGTCGATTGCCCCGAGAACCCCGTCCCGCTGGAAGCGGTAGAGCTTGCCCCAGACGAGCGTGTCCTTGATGCCGGTCCTGGTCTTGATGATCTTGTCTTCTTCGAGTTCGCCGAGGTTTTCGCGGAACACGTTGTAGAGCGTCAGGAAGTAAACGAGTTCGGGAGACTTGCTGGAGAAGATATCCTCAAGTTGAGCGACCAGGAGTTCCTTCACGTCCCTTGTCGCCTCCGGATTCGCCCATATCGAGTCGAACCATTTCAGGAGGCTCGCCGTTTCTTCCGGCGTCGTGAAGCATGTGTTCATCTCGTAGCCGTCTGACGGCACGACCCCGAGTCCGGCCGACGTGAACGGCGAACTGCCGTGAATAGCCAGAGCGCTGCCGTCGGGGTTTTCGACATGGAAAAGATTCTGTGGAACCGGCAGTGAAACCGTCTTGACGTCAACCTTCTTCTGGAGCCATTCCGCGCACTCACGAGCGACTTCCGCCATGTTCAGGGAATTGCGAAAACGCCTGTCCGTTTCGCTCCCCGCAAGACCAGCCAAGTGGAATGGTGTCGCGCTTCCCGAGGTGGGTGGAATATCGTTCGATGGAATGAGGAGCCGCAGGAGACCGGCGCGGGCGAGTTGTTTCTTCAGGACGGAGTAGCCGTAGATGGAGAAAAGACCGGACAGTATGGACAGCCGGGCATCGGCCTGAATGCCCTCCGCGAGGGCATCGCCGACTTTCCCCTGTCCTTTGTTGTCCAGAAGTTTTGTCATTCAGGATATCTCCCTGCCATCTAACGCCTAGCTCACCGGCAAAATGCGAGTGCAGCGAGTATTTTGTCCGGTGGAGCTACTTGTTGTGTGGCAAATTTCATCTTTCATTCGAAGATTCACATGGTTTGGTATTATGAATTTCAGGACATAAATGATCCGCCATTCCATGCAGCAGCACTCTAATTCTCGATTGGTCGACACGTGCCATTGCCATGTCTATATTTCCATGACCATAGCCGGAGCGATATTTATCTGCTTCTTCACGTAGATCAGAGGCTGTCCTTGAACGAATATCAAAAGTAGGGGCATCTTCCTTAGAAATATATGCATCAATATCAGTGAATAGTTTCTCATCTGGCAACTCAAGGATGAGATTTAAGCATGCCAAGCCACAACAAGCTGTTTGTAAGGATGCCCAACCAGTCTGATATTTACCTACCTTACGTGTCCAGCTAAGAAGTAAGTCTCGAATTGCAATCGCTTCCGTATCACAATCGCGTTGATGTGCATCTACTGCGGACTCGAATATGTTATCTGCGATTCGGTACGTTTCTATGTATTTTATTGTTTCTTCATCATCAGGAATCCATGAAAGCACATAAATCAACCAATGAGCCGAGCTTCTTAGATTGTCTCTATGATGATCATCGCAAACATCCGAACAAGAAACAGCGAGGAGTAATTTTGTGATATGTACTATCCAATGGACTAAATCGAATGTAAATTGAGATCTTTTCTCAATAGCCAGTAATAATAATTCCTTTTCTGTTTGATACAACCCATCTGCCCACTCCTCTATATGGCCAACAACTCGTTGTGCTGCTTCATCACCAGGATCCGCATTTGATAAATCATTTGCTAATTCCGTCAACCATGCCATTAATGTATCGTTGCTGGTTCCGGAATAGTAAGGCGCTAAGCTAGCGCTATGTACTCTCGTTAGCGGGGAATCAGGTATCTTGAGGTACATTTCTGCAATCAGTTTTACATCATCTCGCACCTCTTTGACTGCATAGCGGACTTTCCATGACTTGCTTCGCAGTAATTCGAAAGTGAGAGTTGCAAGCTGTTTAACTGCTACTTGAGATACCGGCTGGTAGTTTTTATTAACAGCGCCAGTGCAAGCTATAAATGCGATTTTCTCCGAGATTGAGGCTATGTACTCTGGCTTGTCATGTGCGACGATAAGTCGAGCTGCATTCCCTAGCAGTGATACACCTTCAATTAACACATCAGCCATATCATGCGGAATAACACTTTCCACTGCACTTGTCAGATAGCCTGATACAAGATGCGCATGAGACCGTGCCGCATGCTCATCGCTATATTCAATGGATAGGTAGAGTTGTGTGAGCTGAAGTAGAATCTGTAGATTTTGCTCAATGAATTGCTCATCTTTTCGTGAAACACCTACTTGCACATTCTGCCGCAAATGCTCAAGTGCATTTGTTAGAAAGCTATCAGATGCGAGCGGATTATCGAAAATATAGCTGTTTGGGAAAAACGTTTTCCCCTTTGTTTTAATATACAACGCATTGATTGCAACTATCCCATTAAGCGCAACTCGTGAAACCTCGTGGTCGCCTTGTTCTGCGTAGCGCCTTGAAAAGGTAATGCAATAGGAAATTGCTTGCTCGGCTGATGCTGTCCAATTTGGATGCAACTGAAAATAGGCAACACGATCCATATCGTATTTACCCCTGATTTCCTCATCTTCTTTTTCAGTATTTGCATTAGCTCGAAATATCGGCGTCGTCCGCTTTACGGCTCTGTCCCATAATTTAAAATTCCTTTTCGTATCAGCGACCACCAATCCCAACTGCATAGTAGGACTAATCAAAGCAAGCGCTCTGCGGTACGCAAGCACAAATAGCAATATAATTAACAACATACACCAAGCTGTTGCTGCAGTAGCGCCCGCCACCCAGGATTTATCTGGTATCAGTGACAACCCTGCGATGATCACAGCCAATGAGAATGTCGAAACAAATGCTCCCAGCAGCCTTACGTCTGAGCTAAACTTCCTGAATAAGCCATGCGGCATACGCTCTACATTTACCTGCATTGCAAACATAATGAGTGAGAAAGCAATCGCGGTAGCGCCTATCATGGCACCACCAAGAGAAAGGAATAGCGCCTTAAATGAGTCTAGTAGTCCTGGCTGGGAAAAATATGGTTCGAGATAAGTTTGAAGTGCTGGAACAAATATTGCGCTTACCATCATTAGAACTGCTAGAAGTATCAAGCCTAATTTGCCAGCATATTTAGACTTCAAATTGAAAAGCCAGTTTTTCCCAAGATATAGATATTGCCAACCTTTGGCGTGCCAGAGAGACAATGACTCTTTTGCTCTTGATGTAATAGCAAGGGGTATTTGTCTTATCTTTTTCCAGTGCGATATGGCTTTATCGAGCACAGTTTGGAGATCCCTTTATTTAATGAAGCCTTTAGAATCAATTCGCAGGGTAAGTAATTTCCCAGATTCAAAATGTTAGCATCGGTAAGACACACAACTTGGTAATACGTGTATTTGCTTTTCCATGTATTACTCTCCTATATATGCCCT
>JBHHVC010000204.1:0-5105 GCA_046754125.1 Candidatus Zixiibacteriota bacterium | reverse complement strand
CGAAACCAGACAGTTGCGGCTTCTGCCCCTGATCGGAATAGAGTTGGAGTTGTAGCGCAGTGATTGGTGAGTCACCGGGACGATTTACACGCGGCCGAGGCGGGGAGCGGGGTAGAGTCGGTCGCGGCGGCGAAGCGGCCAAAGAGCCAGAGCCAAAGCCATCAGGGCATCGCACTTGTTGTTGTCGTCCCATCGTGCTTCACGCAGTTCATCAATCAATGACCACGTTCGCCCCGGCCCGTCGGGCAGGTCCCATCGGTCATAGGCAATTTTATCCTGAGCATGAAAAAGTTCGACATTGGCCAGCAGTTCGGCTTTGGTTGCCTCGGTAAAGATCACCGCCTGCGGCGAGTACTCGCTCAGTTGTTCGACGATTACATCGCCCAGCCCGGTACCATCGACCACCAGTCGTCCCGGGTACTGCTGCTGACGTTGTTTGATTTTTTCGATCACTACGCACCAGTCGAAACGCTTGAATCGTTCCAGCGCTACTATTCTTGCAATGCCCTCTGTGATGGAGAGGGTTATTCCGACAGTGGCAGTTCTTTTTCGCGCCAAGTCCCAGCCGTTGATAAGAGCGGGCGTGTTGTCGCCGGACTTGTTGCCAGATGAGGCACACAGCTTGAGGGCGCGATCAATATATGACGACCTTAGAATCTCGCCACCAGAATCGACGAACTGCCCCATGATGTTTTGCTGTACTCTGGCCTGAGAGAAAAGGCGCACACGCTCGGACAGGTAGTCGGCTGAAATATGCGGGTTGTTACGACTGTCTCCCGACTGGCAGTAGCCGGGTAGTTTTTGCGAACGAATGTCTCGGAAGCGTCGATAGAACCAATTCTTTCCGTTCGGTGTTGACACAAGGTCGAGTTTGCCTTCGCGGTCGGCCAGACGCATCTTGATAACTTCTTCGACGACATACTCGGGATCGGTCTCGAAGGCAACTTCGTCGAAGATGAACAGGTCATAGTCCTGGCCAAGCAGATATTCACCTCGATTCTGTGTTGAACGCGCCTCGATCCGGGCAGAGTTGCCGAAGCGGATTTGCGGGTAGGGCGTCTGACGTCGCTCAACAATCAATGACTCAAGCAGAGGAGAGCGAGCAAGCAGGCGACTCACCTGGTCAAATACAATCTTCGCTTGATCGAGAGTGATCGAGGCGAGAGCAATGCGGTAATGTCCACACCGATCGAAACGGAGTGATCTTGGGCGATAGACTGCATGGTGAATCGCTTTTACCGCAGAGACAAATGACTTTCCCCACCTGTTGCCGGTAACCAGCATATTTTCCGGCGCTGTCGAGTATGCCAGCCAGCGTTTTTGTCCTGGATGCAGGTCGAGTTTCATGGTTTGTTCGGCGAAATAGACGGGGTCATGCAGTCCACGCTGCCAGTCAATCGACGGGTTGTGAGCATTCAAGGCAGTAGCAGCTCACCGGCCCGACGACGAGCACTGCCTGTGTCGATCAGCCCGGCATCGTGTAACTTCAGCAGACTTTCGACTCGTCTGGATTGGATGTTCGACTCTTCATCGGCGCGGTAGGCAAAACTGTTGTCGAAGACAAATCGGCAGCGATGGTCAAACCCACCGAGGGCCAAGTCGATATTACCGATCCATTCCAACAGACGCGCGATTTCCGACTGGACTGATCGAATCTGCCGCATCACCATGTCGAATTTGAATCCGGCCCATGTTGAGGTTGCGCCGAATGAATAGCCGAGCATGAACGGGGCTAGATTGGTACCTGCGCAGATTTCCTCTATCATTGCCCGATGAGAGAAAAACCAACTGTTGGCATTTGTCCGGCGATCACTAGGTCCGACATAATCGATCTCGACGTTGTCCCATGTCACGGGGTTGTCGGCCACTTCCAGAGTCTTGATCATATCGACAGTCGAGTCGAAATAGCTGTTGATCCGATCGAGGAACGCTTTGTCGGACTCTCCGGATAGCCGCTCGGGCGGGGTGACCTTGACGTGCAGGCGGTGGAATCCGGAATTGTGGCTGGAGCGACGCATGTCGTCGACCAGTTGCTGTTCAATGTAGGTGACAAAGCCGACCGCGCGCAGAATTGATCGTCCCAGCGGCGAGGTCGGTGTCGAGTGCAGTGGCAGAAAGTAAAAGTCCGGACGATCCAGATCGATCCGGCGGTCTCCCCGCTCCATGTACAAGGTCCCGCCAGACGGTCCGGGTTTGTGGGTGATATCGGCTACATCGATTGGCACAAACCGATCGACGGCCGATTTGTCTGACTGTATTGTGACAAAGCCGCCGTACATACCGTCTCGAAAGAGGCCGAATATCAAGTCGGCCAGAAATGTTGCGGCGCTGAGAGGACGTGAGTCAGGTCCCTGGTAGAGGTGGTCAGAAAGATCGTCGAGGCGTTGCTGTGCCTGCCTTGCCTGCGGCGACTCTTCTGTGTCAGCCACTTTATAGGAGCCGGTCGCAGCCAGCCTGGCCCAGGTCCAGATGCAGGCCGAAATGACCGGTACATGGTCGCTTAGGAAGCGATAAAGTTGCACCCGATAGCGCCCTGATTCCACATCCGGTTGCGACCACTTGAGCATGGCCGATAGCTGCCGGGCGGTACCGATATTATCTTCTCTGGTTGATACCCGCCTGTTTAGTCGCAATTCGTCCGACACAGGAATTGCATGACTTGGTTTGTGTTGTTTCATTTGATTCTCCGCTTAGACTTGGCTGGCCCCTTTTTTGAACCACTACGTCCGGGAAGACCACATTGAAGTTGTAGCAAAAGTGTCGCGAGTGAGTATCAAAAGGGCGAACCCAACCAGCCAGACAAGCCAGTGTCCCCGATCCGTACAGGCTACCGGTATTGAGCGTATCCGGCCGGAATCGTGCGGCAATCGTAACTACTTGTTATTATTGGACATACGTTGTCCCGCTTAATCCTCTTGAGCAGCGACTGTCCGGAAACTGGACAAGTCGCGGGTTGATTCTATGACTTATTTGTGTGATCAGGTGTTCGTAGTATTTAAGCTGTTGTGGCTCTGTGGGATACGCTCGATATGCACAATAGAGGCAGTTGTGGCACCGCAGTTGCTCAGTATCGGGCTGGTGAATGACATGAAAAGACATATAGACATACTCGCGATAACACGAAGTGTACTCCTGACGGCTACATTGGTCGCCTTGATGGGAAGCCCGGCATTTGCCTTTTCCTATGATCTGTATTCTTTCGGCGATTCTACTACGGCGTTTGATGGGAATAACAACTGGGCTCCGATTGACTACCCGTATGGAGTAGGGCACGAGCCATCTCCCGGTGGTGTGGGTGAGGGGGGCGAGAAGTTCGATCTGGAAGGGTTGAACGTGCATGTCGATGCCGATTATGTGTACATTTCTTTGACCAATTCATTTGGTTACAACACTTCTTCTGCTGTCTGGGGCGGTACCTATCGTCTTGGTGACCTGTTTATTGGAACAAACGGCGGCAATAAATACGAATATGCCATCGATATTCTCGACGGCAGTGCGGGTGATCTTTATCAGGTGACCAGTTGGAATTACATCCAGAACACTCCGGGCAGCTATTATAACACTATTTACAGAGATTCAGCAGGTGCCCATGAGTATGCGTCCGGAACCTCTCTGGGCGGAGTGACGTCGGCTGCCAATCAGTGGGCCGGACTTGAGGATGACCTCGGTTTTCTCGCACCCGGTGACGGTGATACATGGGTTTATGAGTTCAAGTTCGACCGGTCGCTATTAGGCGATTTTGACAGCCTGCAGTTCCATATAAATGTCGGTTGTGGTAACGACTTGATTGAATCGTCGTATACAGTAACTCCTGAGCCGACGACAATGCTCCTGTTCGGTCTTGGTCTTGCCGGTCTGGGGTGGTTGCGCAGACGGTCCTGATCCACTAAGAAAACATCGTTTTTGCACAAAGCTCGCCCGCTCGATTCTACATCGGGCTTTTTTTGTATCTGGTAGAAAACGCCAAGTGACAGGCCGGGAGGGATTGTCCCCGTAGTTGGGACCTACACCTCAACCCACAGCAAGCGGACCTGTTGAAAAAGTTTGCATTTGACGGTAGACTTGGACTTGCAGGTGAATGTCCTGTGACTGGTCGGTAATGCTAATGATTGAGGTTTTTCCGCAGGCCCAAGCTGATGGGGACACCGGTGCGGGCCACCGGACGGAGCTTCTCCAACCCAAAACGGACAGAAAAAGCCCACAAATCTGTTGACAAGACGAAACCTTTGCTGTATGTGTACGTAATAAATGACTGTCAGTCAGTAATTATATGGGTGATGATTTAATTGGCGTATCTTCAGGAGGACAGTTTGGGCGTTGCGGAAAGGAAAGAACGAGAGAAACAGCGAAGGCGCGACGAGATTCTCGATGCTGCCGAGCAGGTCTTTTTCAAGAGGGGATTCCAGAGCGCGACGGTAGACGATATCGCTCGCGAGGCAGAACTGAGCAAGGGGACTGTCTACCTGTATTTTAGGAGCAAGGAGCTGCTTTACATTGGAATGTCCATCAGAGCCAATAAGCTCCTAAGAAAGAAGTTTGAGGAGGCCGTGCAAAAGGAGACTACCGGACTTTCCCGTGTTTCGGCCATCGGCCTTGCTTATGCGCAATTCGCCAGTGACTACCCCCGGTATTTCCGTGTTATGTCCTGTCTCGACAATCTGGATGAGTCGTCCTGGATGACGGTGGAAGGTGATCCTCTCACCGGCCAATGTCAGAAGACGGGCGAGGCAATCCACCAGGTGATTGTGGCGGCAATTGAGTCGGGTATTGAGGACGGGACGATTCGGGCCGATCTCGACCCGCTTCGAACTTCGTTTTTGCTGTGGTCGCTGAGCAACGGCTTTCTGCAAATGGTTCGTGCAAGGTCGGAGCAACTCAAGGGTATGTTACCCTTCGAACTGGATGACCTATTCGGTGACTTCCAGAACTTTATGGAGCACGCGCTCATGGCGCGCAACGACAAAGATCGTGGTTAAACGCTGAATACCGATGGAAACCTGCAATTAGGCAATATCGAACACGAGGTAGGGTCATGCATAAACGAAAGACAGGGGATTACATAATGCACTTTTTGACGCCGATCATTCTATCTCTTGTCGGCCTGA
>JBHHVC010000203.1:0-5139 GCA_046754125.1 Candidatus Zixiibacteriota bacterium | reverse complement strand
TCTATTGGAGACATAAACCTGAACGGCATTGCATTCGAGGAATCGGATTACGACCTGCTGCGTCTATACTTTCTGTTTGGCGACACCGTCTTTCACGACAATCCTGCCTTTCAGGTGCGTGCGACCGACGTAAATGGTGACGGCGCGGATACCGGCCTGGTTGACCTTGTGGCTATGCGGTACCGGTTGCTTGGCGACTCTACAACCGTTTCGTCGAGGCGGGATTCTGCTTACGGTGAGTTCTTCTTCGAGTTTGGCGGGGACACGGTCGGGATCACTGCGGTTAGTGATGAACCGATTGGAGCGTGGCGGGCTGTATTCTCTGCGTCAGGTTCAATTGTCGATTCCGTTCGATTTCAGACATTCGCCGATCCCGGACCATTCGGCGGTCAATGGTGGAGTCAGACTTCGGACACGCTTCGAATGCTGCTTGTCGGTGGGACTCAGGAATCAGCCGTCATAAATGCCGGTCGATCTGCTCTGGCAACAGTACACTACTCTCCTCTGGAAATGTTACCTGTAACGAGCGAGGCGATATCGGTCGACGGCAAGTTTCTGGTCCCCGGCTTGAGTACCGACATCGATGTGGAACAGGCGAAAAACGATTTGTTGCCAGGTGATTTCCGTCTGCGGCAGAACTATCCCAATCCGTTTAATCCTCAGACACAGATCGAATTTGAAATCCCGGGGCATTCAGAGTGGAATCTTGTTATCCTAAACAGTCTTGGGCAGCAGGTGCGTACCTTTGAAGGTCGGAGCGGGTCAGGAGAGACCGTTGTTGGATGGAATGGAACCGACGACTATGGGCAGAGTGTTGCCAGTGGAGTTTACTTCTACCGCTTGATGGTCGGGGGCAGTTCGCTGGAAAGGAAGATGTTGCTTCTAAAATGACATACTGGCACCAAAGTCGTGCTTTGTTTCCCGGCAGGGCAAGCAGACGAAGGAAATGTGGGGCGGGTTGTTTTGTGCTTGCAATGTTTGCGCTAGTAGTCCTCTGCTGGTTGCCGGAGGTTGGGCGATCCCAATCGGTTGATTCGTCTGATTCCCAATTGACGGATGTGGTCGCTGATAGCTCCGCGGTTGTCACAATTGACAGAGTGGCTGTGGACAACGGTCGAATAAACGATACGCTCGATGTTCGTTTTGAATCATCGGGTCGATCTATCGCCGCATTCGACTTGAAGATTGCGGCCCAGGGACGCTGGCTTGAAATCATTGAGATACTGCCGGGCGCGTTATGTGATTCGTGTGACTGGGAGTTTTTTAACGCTCATGATATGAGCGCAGGTTTAAGTGATGGCGAACCTTCTGCACTCTGGCAGGTGGTGGCCATCGCCGACATTACTCCCGACACTAATAGAGCGCCCTGCTATGGTATAGAGAAGGAGACTTCACTTTGCCGACTGGTAGTCACTAACGACAGGGTAGCTGACCAACCTGACACCGTTGTACCGGTGTTCTTCTACTGGGAAGACTGTAGTGATAATACGATGGCCGATGTTTCGGGAGATCTGCTCTATATCTCGAGGCAAGTATCCGACTATTTCCCTACCGATAATACAGAGTGGGGCGAGTTGTTTCCCCGGCGCACCGGCGCACCCCTTGATTGCATAAGCCCCTCGGCTATAAACAAACCGCTCCGAGCGATCGACTTCCGCAACGGCGGAGTTGGTTTTCAATTGAGCGTTGACATAACTGCGCCGGATTCGGTCACTCCCGATAGCCAATAGGCTTGCCGTCGGGTTCGAAGACGGACCGTCCCGGCGGTTGATGTCAAGGGGCAGACGAGACGTCTGCCGCCTACAAGATATATGCGCATGATTTTCAAGTCGCGGTGGACGACGTGAACTCATTCCAGTTGACTTTGATAGATCAGCAACTACATTTCACAGATGATTCTTTGATGAAGTCGTTCGTTGTGATAATTGAGGTGGTTTTTCATGCGTCTTTATGAATTTGAAGGAAAAGAGCTGTTTCAAAAATGCGGGATCCCGGTTCCTTGTGGACAATTAGCCAGCAGCCCAGATGATGTGCACAAGGCGGTCAGCGAACTAGGCTGCCCGGTGGTGATAAAGAGCCAGGTGCTGATCGGTGGTAGAGGAAAGGCTGGAGGAATTTGCCCTGCCGACGGCGCCAACGAAGCACGAACAATAGCCGGAAAACTGTTCGATTTGAAGATCAAAGGCTATGGCGTTGAACGGTTGCTGATTGAGCCTAAGTTGTCTATCCAAAAGGAGTACTATGTCGGCGTCACAATCGACCGGGCCAATTACAAACTGGTCCTCATTGCCTCCGGTGAAGGGGGAATAGACATTGAAGAGACGGCAGCCAACGCTCCGGAGAAAATCGTCAAGTTGTCATTAGATATTTCTGACGATCTGTATACATTCGACGCACTATCAATGGCCAAGAAGATCGGCATACCACAAAACCTGATCAAACAGGGAGCGTCGATCATTATTGCATTGTACAATTTGTTCCGACAGTACGATGCTAAGCTGGTCGAAATCAACCCGCTCGTACTCACCCACGACAACGAATTGTTTGCTGCCGATGCTCGTGTGTCGTTGGACGATGATGCCGTTTTTCGGCACAGAGAACTTGCTGATATGGGAATTGAGGCGCGCCACGAAGAGGGAGAAATGACCGAACGGGAGAACCGGGCTCGTGAATGGGGGATCCCCTATCTAGACCTTGATGGAGACATAGGCATGTTCCCGGGAGGGGCCGGGTTTGGCATCATGGGGAATGATTTCATCCACTACTACGGTGGCAAGCCGGCTAACTTCATGGATTCCGGCGGTGGGCCATCCCCCGAACGAATCGCCAAGATGCTGGTACTGCTCGATGAGAATCCAACTGTCAAGGCCATCTTCGGCGCACGTTTTGGAGGTATCAGTCGCTGCGACGATTTTGCAAAGGGAGTGGTTCAATTCCTGAGAGAGCACGGCCTGTCGAAGCCGTTGGTCATGCGCATGACCGGCAATATGTGGCAGGAGGGCGTGCGCATCTTCGAGGAGGCCCGGAAGGATTCCCCCGAGTTGTTCAAGCAGGTGGAGTTTCACGGAATTGATACGCCCATTGAGCAGATATCTAAGCGAGCAGTGGAGCTTGCCGCTAAAGAAGGGGGGAATTGATGGCAATTCTGGCCACCAGCGAAAGCCGCGTCTTAGTGCAGGGGATCACCGGCGGTGCGGGAAAATTCCACACAGTGCGAATGATCACTTACGGCACCAATATCGTCGGCGGAACTTCTCCCGGCAAAGGCGGGCAGGAAGTCGCAGGCAAACCGGTATTTGACACAGTTGCCGAGTGTGTCGAGCAGACAGGAGCGGATGTTTCGGTGATTTTTCTTCCGGCACGGTTTGTTAAAGAGGCAGCCATCGAGGCGATTCGCTCAGGCATAGGATTCGTAGTTATTATCCCGGAACATATCCCTATCCATGACATGCTTCACGTACGCCGGGAAGCGGTAGCGCACAACTGCACGGTAATCGGAGGCAACACAGCGGGAGTGATGTCACCCGGTCAGGCCAATCTGGGTATTATGCCGGACATAGCTTTCAAGCGCGGGCGGGTGGGAACAGTTTCGCGCTCAGGTTCGATTACCTATTATGTTGCGGACACTCTTACACAGTCCGGCTACGGCGAAACGACCTGTGTCGGACTGGGCGGCGATCCGGTCCTAGGTTCGACATTTGACGAGATCCTCTGGAAATTCGAACAGGATGAGGAAACAAAGGCTGTGGTCATGTGTGGTGAGATTGGCGGCGTTTACGAAGAACTCGCTGCGGAGCGTATCGGCAAGATGAAAACGCCGGTGCTGGCAATGATCGGAGGCATTCATGCTCCTCCCGGAAAACGTATGGGCCACGCTGGAGCGATAGTCGAGGGGAACATGGGAACCGCTCAGGACAAGCTGCGCTTGCTGAGTGATGCGGGGGCACATCCCTGTAAGACATTCTCGGAGATTCCGGAGGTGTTGAAGAAGCTGGGGGTGTGAGATTGTCTTATGTATGTTTAGTTGTCCGAACCAGGGGTTCGGACCTGCCTTCATCCCACAGTCCTTAGCCCACCAAGAGGGTGGAGCACCGGGCGCCGTGTCAAGATAAATGGAGCATGTGGTGGCACGCCCTCTGGGTGGGTTTCTTCCTTCATATCTAGCGGGCGTCTCTTCGCATTTTTTTCTAGACGCTGAGCGTTTTGAAACGTCATAGTAATAGAGACAATCAAATCAAGCTTCCCCCTGATCGGGGGAAGGCGAGGGAGGTAAGAAATGAAGACTTACGGAGTGTTAGCAATTGCAACGTTGTTGCTCGCCCTTGGAGTGACAGGTTTGCACGTTAGCGACGTGGCAGCGGGACCCTACGTGACATCAGTGAAAGTCACTTTTGAACCGGTTTCGATGCCTAAAGGCCCCGGTCCTGTTACCCTCGAATTGAACTTTACACCTAAACATGATTGCGACGAGATTACAGTAAGTCTCCACAGAATCTGGAATATGACCTACCCGCTGGATTCTGTCTGGGTGCAGCCGGTAAAGAAAGGAGAATGGTATCGACATACTTTCGAGGTCACGATTCCGCCCAACGATACTAGCGGCATTGAGTTGATGCTGTATTGCGGGCGAGTGCCAGAGCAGGTTGCCTGCTATTTCGTGACAATCGGTGATACTCTGGAATATCACCGTGGCAACCCGCGTGGGTGGATTAAACTCGCCCCTTCGGCCAAATCCAACGACCCCATACGGGACACGCTTAGTCAAGAGCAATTGCAGACCACATACGAGGTTATAGTGGATCTGCGAGACCCCTCTCATCGTAGAATCGTGGAGAGTGTTCTCGGGGGGCTGGATGACTCAAGCCAGTATAAGGAGCGCAGGGGTCGAGCGGGGCGGTTCCGCCCTTCGATCTCCAGCAGCTCATCGAGATTGAACGCGTCCATCGCCCGCGCCACGGGGATGAACGCCAGATCATCGACATCGAGGCCGAGGATCTGGCCCTTCGGCGCGGTCATCCCGATGACGCGGAAGCGCAGCCCGGCGATGCGAACGAAGCGCCCGAGCACGCTCAGCTCCCCGAACAGCTCCCGCTTCAGGGTCGGGCCGAGCACAGCGACCGGCGGTGCCCGGTGCGGGTC
>JBHHVC010000202.1:0-5145 GCA_046754125.1 Candidatus Zixiibacteriota bacterium | reverse complement strand
AACTGTAACGACCCTGCGATCATTGTGAGCAAATTAGTCGATCAGGGGCTGTGGCGAATTGACTACGTGCACAGTCGTGCTTTGCATGGGCTTTCTTCTGGTGGTAATGCGGTTAGGATCAGGAGCATAATGAACCAGCTCGTGAAAAGTAGTGCTTCTTCGCCAGAGAATGGTTTTTGGAAGGTATTGCACAAAAACTACAAGAGCAGTACCAAATCAACTATCGGGCTTGAGGAATATACTAAATCAGTGAAGTCTTATATTTCTTCTTCTGATAATCTTACTATGGGGAAGAAGCTCCGGACACTGTATACTAAAGTAGGGAAAAAGAGTGTCGTTGATATTATTCTGGAGGTTTCAAAAGTATTATGAGCAAGGTTACTAAATCAGATTTTGCGTACCAGTTTAACAATAGCAGTCTTTCCAGTCTTATTAGGCACGCTCAATTTATTGGCTGGGGTTTTAAGGATAAAGATGCTAAGACTTTAGCAAAAGAATTGACAGATGCTTATTATGATCAGTACAAAAAAGGTCTTATTCTTCTTTAGCCGTGTATAATATAGTGAAGGGAGTTGAGTTGCAGTGACTACTGATTTTGAAAACAGACCGCTCAAAGACGAAAACGGGGAGATAATTCGGTATGATGACGGTAAGCCCGTTCTGTATAAGCATTTCCTGAATGACTTGCCGGATGAAGAGCTAAAGTTGACAGCGGAAGATTGGGCCAAGCAATATAAAGCTCTGAATTTTCCTGTTCCGGAAAATATCCTTTCGGCTATAAAAGCGGGCAGCACCGAGAAAAGGACGCTACGTGATCACTAAATTCATGTTCGGAAAGGACGATTCTGCTGAGGTGTTCTGTACCGTTGAATATGATTCAGAGAAGCCCCAGGTAAAGACGGTTTGCGAGGACGAGTATCTTCAAGTACAAGTCCACAATGCTTTTACCGAACTTCGTAAGTTTTTATCAATTGTAGATGACTCCCTTTACATACCTAATGCCCTTCCAAGCTCATGAAGTCGCGAAACTGGGCGCTGTCTGCAAATGTGCTTGGCGATTGAATGTAGGTGAGAACACCTGAAATCATGTGGATATGCCGTTGTTCTTCGTCCGCAATAAGCACCAGCAGCTTTCTTGTCGAATCATCTGACTCAATCTTGACCTTTTCACGATAGAATTGTTCAGCTTCTTCCTCAATGCGCAACGCCATAGTCCACGCCTGCTTTTCACTTTCCCCGAACGAGTGAGCATCCGCGTCGGTTGACATCTTTTGGAAAATGTTCTGCACCGATTTCAACCGCTTTCCAGACTCGGTCAACTCTCGGGCAGCGTCCTCTGTTCGGCCATCCTTCAACTTGCGGAAAAAATCAAAGTGTCGTTGCTCTTCTTCTGCTAATGTGCGAAAGATTTCCTTGAGGTCATTATCGGATGAACTGTCGGCCTGTTGTTCATAGAAACGTTTGCCGTCCATTTCCATCTTCATTGCGAAGTCAAAAATACTCATATCAGCACCATTTTGTCCCCTAGAGAGCTTCCGCCCGTAAGTTGTCGGCCGAGAAGTCCTTTTCCATTGCTTGATCAGTAAAAACGCCGTCCTTGCGGATCAGCTTGTCGTCAAACCAGATTTCGCCACCACCATATTCCGTTCGCTGAATCAATACGAGGTCCCAGTGTATTGCCGACTGGTTACCGTTGGGGGCTTCGTCGTAGCATTGACCGGGAGTAAGATGGAAGGAGCCGGAGATTTTTTCATCGAAGAGAGTGTCCTTCATCGGGTGGAGGATGAACGGATTGACGCCGATTGCGAACTCCCCGATATACCGTCCGCCTACGTCGGTATCGAGTATCTTGTTGAGCTTTTCGTTGTCCCCGTCACAGACTGCCTTGACGATTTTGCCGTTCTTAAATGTGAATGAAATGCCGGTATAGACAACTCCCTGGTACAGTGACGGTGTGTTGTAAGTGATGGTGCCATTGATAGAGTCGCGCACAGGTGCTGTGTACACTTCGCCGTCAGGGATATTGCGTTTGCCGTCGCACTTGATGCAGGCTATGCCCTTTAGCGAGAATGTCAAATCAGTCCCGGGCGACTTGATGTGCACCTTATCGGTTGCGTCCATCAGTGCAAAGAGTCGATCCTGCGCCTTCGACATTCTGGCATAGTCAGCACAGCAGACTTCGAAATAAAAATCCTCGAACTTCTCCTGTGATGTTTCTGCAAGTTGGGCCATAGCATTGTTGGGATATCGAAGTACCACCCAGCGGGTTCGTTTGACACGCTCTTCGAGATGGACCGGGCGGTAGAACAGGGAGTTTTGCTTGTCCATCTGGGCTTGCGGGATGTCGGCCATATCGAACGGATTGTCCGAACCGCGCAGACCGATGTATGCGTCGGCGCGAGTCATCAGCTCAAGATGGATTTCTGCCTGTTTCTTGAACTGGTCGTCGCTGGCCTTGCCGACCCATTGTCGAAGCAGCGATTCGTCGTTGTAGTACCAAAACGGTACCGCGCCCAGTTCGGTGGCACAGCGGATAATCTGTTTGCCAAGCTCCAGTGTTTCTTTGCCCTTTATCTCAAGGTAAAGGATTTCTCCCTTTTTCAATTCGACAGAATAGTCGAGCAGTTGTTTGGCGAGTATGTCATTACGTCTGTCTCTCATAGAGGAGGCCCTTCTCTGTTCACAAGTTAGTGGCCAAAATAGCATAATTACTCCCGTAAGGCAACATTTTGCAGAAGTCGGTGTGGAACGGTAGAGACTGAGCCGTGAACCTTTGTTGTATTCCGGCGGTTATATCGTTAATGAATATCGAAGAGGTACGGATCGGTACGTCCGGATACAGTTATGACGACTGGCTGGGGAATTTCTATCCGCAATTCTGTCCCAGGGCGGACTATTTACGGTTTTATTCTTCTCAGTTCTCGACAGTGGAGATAGATGCCACGTTTTATCGTATCCCGACTGAGAAGACCGTTACAAGTTGGGTCAAATCGACACCCGACGGATTCATTTTTTCGGCCAAGTTTCCCAAGGCAGTGACACATCAGGGGAACGAAACCGAGCGGCTGCAAGCGGCAGCAGAATTTGTCAAGGTCATGTCTCTTCTCGGACAAAAACTAGGGCCGCTGCTACTGCAGTTTCCACACTGTTTCAATCCGGCCAACTTGCCATTTCTTGAGCGACTTCTTGCGTCCCTGCCTACTGAGTCACAGCAGTTTGTGGTAGAGGTACGCAACCGGGCGTGGGTAGATGTTGACCGGTTTATATCCGTATTGGCCAAACGAGATGTAGCGCTTTGTCTGATAGATCATCCCAATATGCCGAAGCAGGAGACAAGTACGTCTGACTGCGTCTATATCAGGTTGCTTGGAGATAGCAAAAGCATAGAGTCAGATTTTTCCTACCTTCGAAAGGACCGCAGGGAGGAGTTGCTGCTTTGGAACAGCCTGATCTCGCGCTTTTCGAGCGAGGGCAAGAAAGTATTTGTCTATTTTAATAATCACTATTCCGGGCATTCTCCCACCACCGCCCGGATTTGCCTCGACATGCTCAATGGCGCCGTCTGAAGGTGCTCAGTATCACGCCAACAGTAAGGTAATCCTGCTCATCGTTAAAGTCGGAGGCATTTGATTGTCTTGCAGGCTGTTATGTCATATGAGTTGTTGTCGGGAGAGTGCCAGCCCTGAAACTGAACAGATGTTTCGGCGAATGATGAACATGTTGGTCGGGCTGCGGGATCGATCTAAAGTAGGGATAGGAACAACCGACACTAGAGCATCAGTGAGGATGTCTGGCGGCAGGCAACATAACCGGTCGGCATACGTCAGGTGCTGCGCGAGCGTAAGAAAACCGGAGTAAACCAGGCCTCAACGTGTAGGGGATTATGAAATGGGAACTAATGTCGCAGAAAAAAAAGATGGACAGCAGTCGGCAGGGTCCGACGAGCTATTGCAATTGGTATCGTTCAATATCGGGTCGGAAGAGTTCGGTGTCGATATCCTGAAGGTCCAGGAAATCAACCGGATGGTCGAGATCACCAAAGTGCCGCAGGCGCCTAGCTACGTCGAAGGTGTTATCAACCTGCGCGGCAAGGTCATTCCGATAGTCGATTTGCGGAAACGTTTTAACCTCGAAATCAAGGAATACGACAAGAATACCAGGATAGTGGTTGTCGACATAAGCGGCAATATCATGGGAATGGTAGTCGATTCGGTTTCGGAGGTTTTGCGTCTGCCTGCCAGTACGATTGAACCGCCACCGGAGATCGTCACCGGTATCAACTCTGAATACATCAAGGGTGTCGCCAAGCTCGAAGACAGGTTGCTGATCTTCCTCGACCTGTCAATGGTAATCGACGTTAGCGAAATGGCCAGTCTTGGCGCCTGATTGAAATCAACGCATATGTGCGAAAGGACCGGCTGATAGGCCGGTCCTTTTTTTGTGGCCAATTATTGTAGAGACGTCACTGTCCAGTTTCCTGATGAGTGATGTACTATGGGGTGCAACCACATGTCTGCTGCACATGGAAATCTGGTCGGGTTTCCTACATGCTGTCGTACCAGCTTTCGCAGGTACCCATCCTCTATATTCAAAGGCGCATGACATCTGTCTGATGGGTTATCGCTTTCGCGGTAACGACGAAAGTGTCCGAACTTCCCTGATCCCCGGGGTCTACTTTGCAGACCGGAAGTCTGCCGCCTACGAGGTACGAAAGTGGCAGGTTCGAATTGAACCTGCCACCGATGACCAATTAGTTTGCTATTTCCGGGACAGTTTTACCTCGCCCAGGGCCGGTAATCTGCTCGCAATGACGGCCTTCAACTGGGCAAGTTCCTTTTCGAGTTGATCGACTCTCTGAGACTGTTTCGATAGCTCTTGTGTTTTCCTGTCGAGTTCCTTGACCGCTTCGACCAGTAGCGGCGTCACGCGAGCATAGTCGACCGATAGGTAGCCTTCGCGGTCCTCCGACACCAATTCGGGCAAGACCTCTCGCACTTCTTGAGCGATAAATCCGATCTGTCTCCCTTTGCCAAAGTCAAGATCAGGGAATTCATCGCGTCGCCAGTCAAAGTGTACGCCTTGCAGCCTGCCTACCGCGCCAAGAGCTCCCTCTAAGGGCCGAATCTCCTTCTTGTATCTCCGGTC
>JBHHVC010000201.1:0-5155 GCA_046754125.1 Candidatus Zixiibacteriota bacterium | reverse complement strand
CGAATGACCCTAAGAACTGGTCGAACTCGTCGTCCCAGGCAGACCCGGTGTCAAAAAACAGTGCGCCGCGGATTCCGGTGAACCCAATCCCGCCTATTGGCGAACCGATGAATAGTTGATCAATCAAGGGAAAACGCAGCTCGTTTGAGGCAAAGAGGATATTGCGATTATAGAATGCTCTTCGGGCAAAGCCTCTGAAATTCCAGCTTCCTCCAAAATATATCCGCTGCGGCTCGAACCCGGATGAAGTAAATGCAAAGAGGCGATTGGCAAAGGCGCTATGTCTGCCCAGACGTTTGTAATGCCGCACGTCTGCCGATGCCTGGCGACTGAAGGCACGAACGCGATCGACGGCAGTTGTCACCCCGACCGATAGATTATACCGGCGACCCTCAATCGGTCCGGAAACATCCCAAAGTGAGTTGTCAAATATCCAACTGACGTAGTTGGTGATCAGAAAGACCCTGCGATCGGGCAAGCCGAAGCGCCGATCCCGATTGGAATAGCGGCCAAAGGTCGAAAGATCCAGGCGATGGAACTTGGATATCGGATAGGAGAAACCGATTGACACGCCCGCCTGGCGCTCTGTAAAGAACCCGTCAAAATCATTAAAATACTCGTCGTACAGATGGAACACTCCGAGCGACCAGTTAAGTCGTCTTTCCTGATTAACAAAGGTTATTCCGCCACTGAAGGATTTTAGCAGATCATCTCTGGCTTCCGCCGTATTGGTCAGAATAAAGTAATATGACCGATTGCCCAGCACGTCTGAAACAGCCCCTTGGAAGCCGCCAAGTGACCCAAACACGGGATCGTAGCCTACTGACGACTGTGCGATATCAAACGAATAGTCGGTGTCATAGGAAATACTCGTACGTTCTACCGATTTGTCGGTCTTAGGAGGATACCACGGCTCGTGAGCCAGCAATTCGGGCTGCTTAACCGACGCAGGCGCCTCGTTAACATCAATAAGGTAAACCTGAAAGTTCATGTTTTGGTATCCGGTGTAAGTCAATTTCTTGCCGTTACCAGTCAGGCGAGGGTCAAAGGCTCCTGTCACAAGGGTCGACTGTTGTACCAGCTGGCCATCCGGCCGAAGCAGGAACAGATTGAAGGTGCCTCCTCGGTCGGATGAAAAATAAATGCCATGCTCCGTATCTTCAGGCGATCGATCCATGTAGGCACCGGATGTCAGCGCCGAGACATCCCCGGTCTTCAAGTCCAGCCGAAACAGGTTTGATGCGCCGGAAGGACCGTGTCGGTTTCGATCCGACGCAAAGAGAATTGCTTTACCGTCCCTCGTGAATGTCGGCGTTTGATCGTAATAGACGTCTCTCGTGACCCGTTCGTAGACACCGGTAGCGAGATGAAGAATGTATATGTCGGTGAAACCGTCCTTCCCGACGCCCGAAAACGTAACCATCCTTCCATCGTGCGAAAACCTCGGCGATTGTGAAGAAATGAGCGAGTCGAATTCATAACGACGCACCACGTCGTTCTTGTCTAGATCGTAGAGATAGACAACATCACGCTCTTTTGACTTGGAAGAAAACACTATCATTCCGGAGTCATTAGCATCGATGCCGGAGCGAAGGAGGTACAACGACTCGAAGCTGGATGAGCGGTCGCCTTTGACAAGCGTGTGAACCTCGTGGTGGCCGCCCTTGACCATTGATGTCATGTAGATACCGGTGTAGCCAAGACGATTGGCTTTGTACACAAGCCAATCGCGCGGGCCGTCCCCCATGTCAAATCGAATGGGAGCACCCTTTACCGAATAGCCGCCATGAGTAAGCTGGCGTGATTCCATTTTCGGCAGACCTTTGTTGGCCATTTCCGGATAGAATTCCTTTTTCAGCGAATACTCCCATTTGCGGGATACCTCTTCCAGACTCTCCCCGAGCGTGATTTTCACAACCTGGCGGAAATCGCGCCCTTTGTGCCAGTTATCAAATAGTCTGACTAGCTTGTCCTGGCCGTAAGCAGAGTCGATAAATCGACAGATTGATTCGCCCAGCTTGTACATAAAGTAGGTTCCGCGAATGCGACCCAGATTCGGAATTGTGAACAATTGGCCGTTCACTACCATGTCCTTGACTACCATGTCGGCTTCGGTATCTCTCGGCTTGGACCAGCATTCTGCCAACCCCTCGATGAACCAGAGTGGCGGCCAGAATGCCTTCGCCCGGGTGCGGCGCTTGAGAACAGAATCGAGTTTATCGATAGTGAACACATGAACTAGTTCGTGACGGATGACGTGATCGAAATCATGGTACGATCCATGAAATGGCACGACTACCCTCCCCTTCATGAATTCAGTGAAACCGCCGACCGACTCCGGCAGCAGGCCGGGGATTACGTTGGTCTGCGAAAAAAAGCTTGGAGAGGAATAGATGATCAGTGGAACCTTGCGTTTCACTTCGTGATTGAACCGGGCAGCAAGAGTTCGATAAGAGTCCTCAGCCGAACGAGCCGCTATACGGGCAATCTCTCCTTCATCTTTGTAGAAGTAAATGCGAAAATGCTCGGTCGTCATCACGTGCCAGTCGAACCGAGTATATTGTACTTTATTCTTGCCAAAATAGAACTGAGCCTGGGCCGGCAAGTAGATCAGCGTCCACGACATGGCCAGTGCCAGCCACAGCAGGATCGATTTGCTGGATGTGTTAAAGTAGTTCTTCATATGCAACAGTACACACCTCTAACAACAAGGGCGGCAATAGCTATAACGACCTGACTGACGATCATGGTTCCACCAATTACTGATTATTGCTTCGATCTCTCGCACTGCTACTATCATTAATAGGCATAGTCGGCATAATTCGCAAAAAGGCAAGCCATCGCACATTTTGGCAATCACAATAGGGATCGATTCTGCTGATTCGTTATATGGTATTCAACGGCGTCGAGCAGGTTGCTACGAATGGTTCCATCCGCCAGAGTATTCCCGTACTTTTCCACTATCCTGCCACCATGCCCGGTGCGGACAAGGTAGGACTTTGCTCCTATGATATGCCCGAAAAAGTAATCGTCAAGCTTGTCGCCAACTACAAATGATCTTCGCAGATCGATCCCAAGTTGGTTACAGGCTTCCTCTGCCATGCCCGCTGCGGGCTTGCGGCAACCGCACTCGCAGGAGTACTTTCTGATCTTTCCCGCCGGATGGTGCGGGCAGTAGTAGATTCCGTCAATTGCCACACCTTCGTTATCTAGTATCTCCATAAGACGTGCGTTGACCTGCTCCACACTGTTTATACCGAACAAGCCTCTGGCAACTCCCGATTGATTGGTAATTACAATTATCTTATAGCCTTGCCTATTAGCCAGCTTCAGAGCCTGAACTGTTCCCTGCATCAATTGCAAGTCTTCAGGGTTCGAAAGAAAGTCCTTCTCTTCACTGATCGTTCCATCACGGTCGACAAACAGGGCAGGAAAAAGATCGGAGGTTTCGCCCAACGTCTTTTTGGCGGCATCCAGGACCATCTCCACAGAAATTCGATCTAAACAAAACCGCTGCTCACGATAGCACGATCGTTTCCCGTGCAGCGAACAGGGCCGGCAGTGCTCGTCCACATCGATGACCCGGTCGTGCATACCTCTTGGCCAAAAGCCCAGGGACGGATGGGTAGGCCCGAACAGAGACAGAACGGGCGTACCGACTGATGACGAGAGATGAGCTATGCCGGAGTCGTTGGCGATAGTGAGACTTGCCCGTTCGATAATCGTGGCCAGTTGATCGAGTGGACAGCTCACCAGTTCAGTGAACCGATCGGCAGCGAGATTTCCGATAAGGTCCGACCGACCGGCATCGACATCGGTCACGGCCCACACTATGGAGACGCCATGTTGATCGATCAGTTGCCCGGCCAGTTCAGCAAATCGTTTGACCGGCCACTGTTTGTTTGGGTGGGCTGCGCCGGGAGCGATTACTATGGCCCTTCCGCAGTCCCAACCGCGCCATTTGGGAATCGGCATTGTCACACCACCTGCAGACCGAACAACCGGTCGAAAAGCAGGAGCTATCGCGCCAATCTGTTTCAGGCAGTCGTTGTACATATCGATAGTATGGACGGCTCCGTCTGGGAATCGATGACGGCGGATGATGAGCTGACGTTCAAAACGCCGCTTCGGGTATTGCACCACAACAGAGGAATCAAGCAGCTTTCGAGACAGCCATGAGCGCATGTTGCCGTGCAAATCGACCACAAGATCGAAGTTCCGATGCGACAATTTGTGGATTAAGCGGGCAAGATCAGCTATGCCCCCCGGATCGTCGAGTGTGACGATTTCGTCCACACCCTCAAACAACTCTACAACAGCGCGAAATCGGCTTCTTGTGAGGTATGTCAGATGTGCGTTCGGATAGCGTATTCTAAGATTGAGGACTGTCGGTGAAGTGAGAATAATGTCCCCAAGCGACCCAAAGCGGATAACCAGAATCTGTGCTGCCATCTAGATGAAAAGATAAAGTCCCAGCAACCCGGCCGCAAAACAATAATAGGCAAAGTATTCAAACCGGCCCCGTTTGACAGTCTCCAAAACAGTATATACCGCCGCCAGCGCAAGAGCAAAACTCACGAACGTCCCCGCCAGATATGGCCCGGCCAGCCCCGGATCGAGACTAGTCAGCTCTCTGGACTTGAGCAGCACCGCCCCACCGACCGCGGGTATCGACAAAAGGAACGAGAACTCCGCCGCCTGCGACGGTCGCACTCCGAGCAGTATACCGGCAGCGATAGTCGACCCGGAGCGGGATATGCCCGGCAAGATTGCCAGAGCCTGCCCGACTCCGATCAACAGAGACGATGCAACTGTGATTTGATGCGTGCCGTACCGCACGAACTTAGTAGACAAAAGAATTAATCCGGTAACTATCAGCATCGATGAACTGAGCAGAGGGCTGGAAAAGGCACGATCGAAGAAATCTTCCAGCAATACACCTACAAGCCCCGCAGGTATCGAACCGATGATGAGGAACAGCAGCATCTTTCGAGATTGATGCGCTTCTGAATCAAAGACTGACTTCACAAGTTGCCAGAGAGTAGCGCGGAAATAGACAAGGACAGCCGCCAATGTTCCAACGTGAAGGAGCAGTTCAAATGATGTCCCCGGCCGCTTAACGCCAAGCAAAGCCTGCGCAAGCACGAGGTGTCCC
>JBHHVC010000200.1:0-5213 GCA_046754125.1 Candidatus Zixiibacteriota bacterium | reverse complement strand
TCCCGTTTGTCCAGACTGTCAATCATCGTCTGGTACATGTCGAGGGCACGGTCATAGTCGTGAATCTTTTCACCATAAATACCCGCCACCCGAAACTGCACACCGAAAGGCAGCGAGCCGGAGGAATCCACCAGATGTGCCAATTGCTCGATGGACTGTTCCCAGAGTTGAGCCTCGTAGAACAGCCATGCCAACTGCGCATGAGCAGAAACTGCAAGACGGCTGACATTGGGGTAGTCGCTGAGCAGGCGCTGATAGTGCGAAACAGCCATCTCAAAGCGTTTTGACGTAGCCGCGCTGTCCCCCGCCATTCGCGTTATCCGTACGATATGGGCCGGGAGGTTAAACACTGGGAGCACGAGGCGGTTGGAGTCATCCACCGGTGGATACACTTCATTGACTACCCCATCATATACCGCCAGAGCACTGTCCCACTGACGGTTGGACTGCATCGCTCGTCCAAGGTTCAGCATGGTCTGCGCTCGCTGCGATCCCTGCAAATCTACTCGATCGATCAGGCGACCAAGAATAGCCACGCACGTGTCGTATCGTTTTACGGAAAAGTAGAGTTGGCTCAACCGAGATGTACTCTGGAATGTAAGGTATTGAATCTCCCTGTACTCAGTTGGATACAACTGCGAGTCTATTTGACCGAGGAATCCAAAGGCAGTTTCGACCAACTGGCCATACCTGTCAGCTATCGACCGAAGCACTGTGGTGGGAGTGAGGTCGGGGCGAATCTGTGCGTCCCGCAACTCTCTTTCAACTGCAAAATAGTTCTTTTCAAGTTCATACCGCAGTCTGACCGCAGGATTGTCGGTGCATGAAAGACACAGGACCAAACCGATTGTTATTAGTGAATAAGAAACAAGTTTGCTCATATTGACAGTAATATCGGACATAGACATTCAGATTCCACGGCACATGCACAGAATATAGAAACCTGCACACACACCGACAAGCGTTATCTGTGTTAGCTGTTTGGCGTGCAATGACAAATGGGCTTAAGTCAGAAACAGATGCTCACTCACACCGATCGAGTCGGACAGAACAAGTTTGCAAATTGAGAAAAAGCTTGAATGGATCTCGACTTGCGGCGACAACACGGACCGCTGCATCTGCGATTCTGGCGCCATTTCTGAGAGATTTAGTCCCTGCCGGGATTGTGGATAACACGGCGCAGATGTTTATATCGCCATATTGGCTTGAATTGCATCCACTTAGCCTGTGGAAAATCGTTGAGCTTGAATAGCGAGCCAACCATCACAATCAGACTCTTCATAAATACCTGCCTATAAATGACTTACATCAACTACAGATTTGCTAAGAAACTGGTCGATCCAGGCCTCGAAAAAAACTCCCCTCGAATCGATTCCGCAGCTGTTTGAACGCCAACGAAATAGGAGAAAGTGACCGAAAACCACAATTTTTTGTGGTTGGCCATTTCCAAACCGCAATATATTGTACCCATGTCGGCCTGAGCAAGGGAGCTCACGGCCAGAAGTCACTGACGGAGGATGTCAGACAGCTACAGGGAAATGCGGACGGATTGCAGGAGGAAAGACATTGAAGATTGATCGCTATTTTTCTCGAGAAGGGGAATCCCCATACAGCCGCATCAGTTTTGTAAAGCGGACCTCCCAGATAAAAAACCCGGACGGATCGACGGTTTTTGAGCTCGAAGGGATCGATGTCCCGGAATCATGGTCGCAGGTAGCTCTTGACATCTTAGCTCAAAAATACTTCCGCAAAGCTGGTGTTCCGCTTTTTGATGAGCACGGCCAGCCAAAACTGGATGCCAACGGCCACCAACTCACGGGTGGCGAGAAAGATGCCCGCCAGGTATTCGATCGTCTGGCCAACTGCTGGCGCCAGTGGGGTGAAGAGCACGGATACTTTGACAGTTCAGGTGATGCACAGGCATTCAACGACGATATGCGCTACATGCTGGCCGCTCAAATAGCAGCGCCGAATTCGCCGCAATGGTTCAACACCGGATTATATCACACATACAAGATAGAAGGCGTTTCCAACGGTCACTACTACGTTGACCCAACCACTCACGAACTGGCCGCAGCAAAAAACGCCTATGAACGTCCTCAGCCGCACGCCTGCTTCATTCAAGCTGTAACAGACGACCTGGTCAACGACGGCGGGATAATGGACTTGTGGGTGCGGGAGGCCAGGCTATTCAAATATGGTTCCGGTACCGGAACCAACTTCTCCGCCGTTCGCGGCTGCGCGGAACCGCTGTCCGGCGGCGGTAAGTCGTCCGGGCTGATGTCCTTCCTGCGCATCGGAGATCGAGCGGCGGGAGCAATCAAGTCGGGCGGCACAACCCGTCGTGCAGCCAAGATGGTTTGTCTGAACCTGGACCATCCGGATATAGTCGAGTTTATCGACTGGAAAGTGATCGAAGAACAAAAGGTCGCGGCCTTAGTAACAGGATCGACAGTCATTCGTCAGCAATTGCGATCCATCGTCGAGGCTGCCCGCGTTTCGGGCAAGAATGGCGATTCTGTCTTTGAAACAGACCCGAACAAGAACACAGGTCTTAAACAGGCTCTGAAAACGGCTCGATCACTTGCTGTACCTGCGGCCTACATAAGCAAAGTACTGGACCTGGTCCAGCAAGGCGTAACCGATATCGATTTCGTGCAACTCGACACTAATTGGGACAGCGAATCCTATTTGACCGTGTCGGGACAGAACTCAAACAACTCGGTGCGAATTCCAAACGAGTTTTTTGAGAAGCTCACTGCCGATGAAGACTGGCCCCTGCTGGGAAGAACCGACGGCAATCAGGTTGACAGTGTCAGCGCTGTAGAATTGTGGGACAAGATATGTTTCGCCGCGTGGTCGTGTGCCGATCCGGGTGTACAATATGACACCACCATCAACGAATGGCATACCTGCCCCGAAGATGGGCGTATCAATGCCTCCAATCCTTGCTCCGAGTATATGTTCCTGGACGATACGGCCTGCAATCTGGCATCGATCAATCTGGTGAAGTTTCTTCGGGATGATGGCTCGTTCGATCTCGACGGCTATCGCCACGCCATACGTCTCTGGACGATCGTCTTAGAAATCTCGGTGTTGATGGCTTCATTTCCGTCGCGTTCCATAGCTCAGAAGAGCCATGATTTCAGAACGCTCGGGCTGGGCTTTGCAAATCTTGGCACAGTTCTGATGCGTATGGGTACTCCCTACGATTCGCCGCAAGGATATGCTTGGTGCGGTGTCTTGAGTGCTATCCTGACAGGACAAGCGTATGTTACTTCGGCTGAAATGGCTCGTCAGATGGGCCCCTTTGTCGGCTATTATCGCAACCGCGACCACATGCTTGGCGTGATTCGCAACCACCGGCGGGCAGCATACAATGCTGACCGATCAGAATACGAAGGCTTGACCGTAAAACCGAGAGGAATCAATCCTAAGTACTTGCCTGAAGAAATCGTGCAGGCGGCCAGAGCGGTCTGGGATGAGGCATTGGAGATCGGCGAAGTGCATGGCTTCCGCAACGCTCAAGTGTCTGTTATCGCTCCAACCGGAACCATCGGTTTGCTTATGGATTGTGACACAACCGGAATCGAACCTGATTTTGCTCTTGTCAAGTTCAAGAAGCTGGCTGGCGGTGGTTACTTCAAGATTATTAACAACTCTGTGCCGACGGCCCTTAGACAACTTGGCTACACTGATAAAGAAACAGATGAGATCATTAGATACGCCACAGGCCATAAGACGCTCAAACAGGCTCCCTATATTAATCACGAATCGCTAATGGCCAAGGGGTTTGGCGACGGGGAACTCAAGCGTGTAGAAGAAGCGCTCCCCAACGTGTTCGATGTCAGCTTTGCTTTCAACAAGTTCACTCTGGGCGAGGAATTCCTTAAAGGTACGTTGGGTTTTTCGGACGAGACCATCGACGACTGGGATTTCAATCTGCTGAAGGAACTTGGATTCACCAGTGAGCAGATTGAGTTGGCCAACGAATACTGCTGCGGAACTATGATGATTGAGGGGGCTCCTCACTTGAAGGAAAAGCATGTCACTATTTTCGACTGCGCCAGCCGCTGCGGGAGGAAAGGAAAGCGATTCATCCCGTACGAAGCGCATATCAAGATGATGGCTTCCGCTCAGCCCTTTATTTCCGGCGCTATATCAAAAACTATCAACATGCCGGGCGAATCGACGCTGGACGATGTGAAAAACGCCTATCACCTTGCCTGGGAGACAATGAACAAATCGATTGCGATCTATCGCGACGGGTCCAAGTTGTCACAGCCACTTCGCAACGCGCTCGTTGACGACGACGCAGAAGCGGAAAGCGACTCGCTTTCTATAGATCAGGCAGCAGGTAAAATGGCCGAAAGGATAGTCTATCGTTACCTTGCCAAAAGACGCAAGATGCCCAACCGGCGTGGCGGTTACACCCAGAAGGCAATCGTCGGAGGGCACAAAGTTTACCTTCGTTCCGGAGAGTATTCGGACGGTACTCTGGGCGAGATATTCTTGGACATGCACCGCGAAGGAGCCGCTTTTCGCTCCCTGATGAACAGCTTTGCCATCAGTGTTTCACTCGGTTTGCAGCACGGCGTACCGCTGGAAGAATTCGTTGATGCTTTTCTGTTCAGTCGTTTTGAGCCCAACGGATTTGTGCAGGGGAACTCATCTATCAAGCGAGCCACATCGATAATCGATTATGTCTTCCGAGAGTTGGCAATTACTTATCTTGGCAGGCACGATCTGGCCCACATTTCAGATGAGGATCTTCGAGGTGACACGGTGGGCACTCCCACCGGCGAGTCAATCGAGTATGAGGACGAAGAGCCAGCCAGCACGCAGGTTACCGGCCAGGTGACTGCGGCCAGCCGGATGCCGGACGATATTCACACAACTCATGTCACGGTGCCTGTATCACCGAAAGATGCCGGTAATGGGTCAGGTAGTTCACGCAACATCTTGGGAGGAAACGGAAGTGCTAACACGGTGGAGGCTGCGACTGCAAATACGCCACTTGCGAGCCAGGAGGCGGTTATCGAGTATGTCGCCCCGGCTGGGTCGGCGTCAACCGGAACCAAAAACAGAATCCACCAAGAAATCCTTACGGCCAGACTGAAAGGGTATGAGGGGGATATGTGCGGAGAGTGCGGTCAGTTCACAATGGTCCGCAACGGTACCTGCCTGAAATGTGATACCTGCGGCGAAACCTC
>JBHHVC010000199.1:0-5240 GCA_046754125.1 Candidatus Zixiibacteriota bacterium | reverse complement strand
TTTCTCCGCAGCTCTTCCGGAGTGGCGCTTTGAAGCCATCCCTTGTGGTCGATTCCTCCGACCAGCCTCTTATCGGATAACAGATCATACGCTCTGTCTAGCGGCAGATTGGTCGGGTCGCCACTATCCCAGTTGTACAGTTGTGAGTGGTAATCAATAGCAGAAATCTCTGTCAAGTAATTGTTGGAAGCGCACACGTGCAATAGATTAATGGCGTCGCCCTCGGCAGCTTTGACAACCTTCAAGTCATAAGGTACACCGAATCGTTCGTATTCGTCCCAGGTCAGGGCATCCTGCGATGCCCATTGAGTAGTGGCATAGAACAGACCGTCGGCACCGGCGTTACGCAATTCGGAAGCGAAAGCAGCAAGCGTTGTGGTGATCGCCTGTAAAGCAACTTCGACTTTGTCGGGCACCGAGCGAATGTGCTCCACCAGCATTTGCTGATCCGGGGCCAGTCGTCCGGCAACAGCCAATGGTGTAAACAGGGTCATCAGCAGAGGCAAGGCAGGATCGGATTTCTTACGAATCATAGCGACCGCCTTGAGGTGTTCGGCGAAAACACCCTCTGTTGGTGCCAGCGGCTTAATGTTCAACCAGTCATCGCTCGACTTAATGGGAAAACTACTTTTGCCATGCTTGGTAAACTCATCGTGCGAATAATCCAGTTTTACTCCCCAGTCTTGTACATGATAATCGGCACGAGGATTGATTTTCATAAAGTCCCAGCGAAACTGTTCCTGAAAACCGAGCATCGCCTCTGCGAGCCCTTCGGCGTGATGTTCCATTTGAAAAAAGTGTCGCCAGAAAGATGCGGCAAAACGGTCCGGTCGTTCGCCGGCAATGATCATTTCAATTCGTTCACGTGGTGTGTAGCGATCTGTCATTCGTTCCTCAATTCGTCAGTTTCCAAAGTGCAGCCCATCCTTACGAGTTTCAAAGGACTTTCCCTGCGGTTCGCCGATCCTATCCTGATTCCATCAACCTGCCAACATGCGTAATTGTTTCCCAAAGGGTCCCTTCAAAAGGGAGTCACGTCGTTAGATCGGTCAGGCGCAAGTCGATAAGAACGTTTTCGGTCATCTCAGGCATTTGCCCGCTTCCACCGACTGAATCCCACCGTGAATATACTCGACACCGGTTTCGCAGTCAATTGGCTGTTCATTTCAAGCGCAGATTCTACTGCTGCCGTGCAGCCGGAGTCGGCTGTGCCGAGAATCATAATGATATGACTAACTATGCCTGCACCAACAGGATAAAGGTTGCCTCATGCCCGCGCGCATTCTAGTTATAGACGACGAAGAATCGATGTGTCGGTTTATGCAGATCATGCTGACCAGAGAGGGTTACCGGGTCGACTCGGTCGATTCGGGGAGCAAAGGCATTTCGCTTCTGCGGCAACAAGATTATGACCTTGTCATAGCTGATCTGCAAATGCCCGAAATGACGGGGATTGACGTTCTCAAGGAAATCAAATCCTTCAAACGTGATCAGGACCTGATAGTCATGACTGCTTATGCATCGGTCGACACCGCCATCGAAGCGATGAAACAAGGGGCAGCCGACTATATCACCAAGCCGTTCAAAGTTGACGAAATCAAACTGGTGATCGACAAGAGCATTAGCCGCAAACATCTCCAAGAGGAAAACGACAAGCTCAAACGGCAACTTTGTCCTGACGACCCTCTGGACAGCTTCATAGGAAACTCCGAGGCAGCTATCAAACTCAAGACGTTGGCCAGCCAAATCTCTCAAACCGAGTCAACAGTGCTGATCCTGGGTGAGTCCGGCACCGGTAAAGACCTCATCGCGCAGGCAATCCATCATCAATCGCCGCGGCGCAGCGGACCGTTCGTAACTATTAACTGCGCAGCCCTGCCTGAAAACCTGCTTGAGTCCGAATTGTTTGGACACAAAAGGGGTTCATTCACCGGAGCAATCAAGGACAAAGACGGATTGTTCAAAGCGGCCAACGGCGGGACCTTTTTCCTCGACGAGGTGGGCAACACTTCAATGGCCATACAGGTCAAATTGTTGCGGGTCCTCGAGGACAGGCGGATAACACCGGTCGGAGAAACAAAACCGATCGATGTCGACGTTCGCCTGATAGCAGCAACCAATGCCGATCTGGAAGATGACGTCAAGGCGGGACGATTCCGGTCAGATCTGTATTACAGACTCCATGTCATCCCCATCCATATACCTCCGCTGCGAGAGCGGGCCGACGATATCGATCTGCTGGTGAAGCACTTTGTTGAGAGGTTCTGTATCAAGAACAACGTTCCTGTTATGGAAATCAGTGATGAGGCTATGGAGCTGCTGACCTCCTACCACTGGCCGGGCAATGTTCGCGAATTGGAGAACACTGTTGAGCGGGCCGTCTTTCTCTGTAGCGATGCTCAACTAACTGTTAAAGACTTCCCGGAAAAGTGCGTTCGAGCACTTCAAAGTGATTCAATCGAACAGCCCCAAAAGGTCGACCCGACGCTGGAGTCAATAGAGAAGGCGTATATTCACTACATTATGACCCAGACCGGCGGCAAGAAGACCGAGGCAGCCCGAATACTGGGCATAAATGCATCTACCCTGTATCGCAAACTGGATCGGTATGACCTCAAGCAGTTTAGCCGACACAACAAGAGTGATGAAAAGGACGAGCGGAATCGGTAACCTGATTTTATACAGCAGGATGGAACGTCCTTTGCGGCACCTTGTGTATTAATAAGGGCAAAGCAACCGAATCGAGGCGGATATGAAGGTAAGAAAACCGGGGACCGGTGGATTCACGCTCATTGAGCTTATGATCGTAGTGGTTATTATTGGCGTCCTCGCCGCTATGGCTATTCCACGATGGATGGCCGCAACAACCAAGACCAAGCAGTCCGAAGCCAAGCTGATACTAAAGCAGATTTATGTCAACCAGCGTACCTACAGGCAGCAGTCTCTGGCCAACACCTATTTCATCCCAGCTGGCCCGGCCTCGGCCGCCACTCCCAATGCTTTCGGCGAGATTTGGGTTGAAATCATGTCCGACTCCAAGTACACGTATACCATGAACGCCACTCCGACCACGTTTATCGTGACAGCGACTGCAAATATCGACGATGATGCCGCAATCGATACATGGACTATGGATGATATCGGAGTCATCACGAACACTATCGACGACTCCAATACTTGATGGACCTTTCCATCCTGAATATCGGCCTGCCAATCTGGCGGGCCTTTTTTTGCACGACTTATCCAGGCACGATGAATAGTATCCTCTCGGAGACTGTCGATCGGTATCCAACCATTGCAAAGTGCAAGAGAGTTTCGCAGAATGCCGTTTTTTCCATGACAGTATCAGTAGACCGGAAGAGTCAGATCGATCTGCACAAGCCTGCAGACAGCTTTTTCGTTGGTAAAACACGTGAATCGACTGTGCAAAAAAAGACGTAGATCAGGGCACAGATATTGCCGATACCTGAATCAAATGAAACGGAAGACCAAAAGAAAACACGTAACAAGAAACCAGTAGGAGGTTCTCATGTTTTCAAAGTTCCACAACCGTCAGAAGGGCTTCACCCTTATCGAGCTCATGATCGTGGTCGTGATCATCGGTATCCTGGCCGCTCTGGCTATCCCGAGATTCATGCAGGCGACCACTCGCTCCAAGCAGTCGGAAGCCAAACAGTTGCTCAAGCAGATCTATACTATGCAGCGCACCTATCGCCAGGCTAACGGTAGCTACGGCGACGATGCCAGCACTCAGACTGCCGGCGGCAACTTCCCGCAGATCGGTGTCGACATTATGACCGGCGCTGTCTACTCTTACGCCATGACCGCTGCTGCCAATACCTTCCTGTGCACAGCGACGGCTAACCTGGACGACGACGCTACCACAGATACCTGGACCATTGATCAAAATGGCACCCTGACTAATACTGTCAACGACGTCAGCGCGTAAGCCAGCACCTGAATCTGACACTTCAAAGCGCCCCGATTTCGGGGCGCTTTTTTTTTGTGGGGAGTGGCAGCTAAGTTTTGTCTATCGTTCTAAACGCTGAAGACTTAGTTTTGCGGGCTGACATAATAAATATAGTGAGGTAGTTCATGGATGGGTCGAGATTTAGTTGGGATTATTGCCAGAGAAACTCAGATGACATATTAGCTGGCGGATTAGAACAGTTAAAATCAGCAGATAAATATGGCGGCAGTCTCGGCGTACCAGCAACTGCCGGGAATTATGTAGTTTCGATCGGCAACACACCAATGTACACTGGAGAAGCTCGAGACCTTGCGAGCAGACTCAAACAGCAATTTCGTCCAAGAACATCATCGTTCTATAAGAATTATGTTAAGAAACAGAGCCAATTGGGTATTGAGCAGGACCTCAAGATAGATGATTTTGCAGTTAGATTTATCGAGACTGAGATCGGCAGAAAAGAGCTTGAAGAGTTCATAATCGTGAACCTCGCAACTCCACTGAATAAATTCCAACTTGCAAAAAGAGATATCTTTGCAATCCCATTGAAGAACGGTCTTTGGTACGAAGTTCAAAGTAAGTACTCTGAGATAATCAAAGATGGGGGAAACACAGTCCTGTCCACCAAACCTGTAAAATGGTTGGAGGCAACACCATTTGCGAAGCCAGGCTTGTATATTATATCTGACGATAACAACGAGATCGTATATATTGGTGAGAGTTCAAACGTTCATGATAGACATGGTACTCATAGCAAGGATACCTATTTTTCAGCACTCAGACGAAATCTGGGTACCAAGTTACTCGGGTTTCAGCTACAGGAAAGAAGGGGGAAAAAGAGGTATTTTGATCCTAACGAGGACAGTCAGATTGATGATTACCTAAAGAACTGTACGATCACATTGCAGATGATTAATTTCGGGAGACTCGAGTTGGAGGAACATTTAATAAAGAGTATTCAACCAATCTTAAACAAGAAAGCAAAATAGTGATCTTCCCCCACCCAAAGAGTTTCCAAGCAAAAATTCTTCTTGACACAATCCAAGCGCACTCATATTATTGAAACTCAAGTCGATATATGGCGTAACAGTAGACTTGATGCGAAAGCGATAACCTAAACTCGAAGCCGAGGGATATGAATATGAACAGCATGTTTTTGCAAATATCTCCGATTGGGGATAGTGCACCCTGCGGCGGGAAAGGTCTGTCTATTTCGTAACCGACTGAATGATACCGAGTTCACCCGCTGTACCAGATCAGGTCGGCGGGTTTT
>JBHHVC010000198.1:0-5341 GCA_046754125.1 Candidatus Zixiibacteriota bacterium | reverse complement strand
GTGCGCTGGGGTGCCGACATAACCTGCTTTTCCGGTGATAAGTTGGTCGGGGGCCCGCAGGCCGGGCTGATCGTAGGACAGGCGGATCTGATACGGAAGATAAGGAAGAATCCATTCTTTCGCGCGCTTCGGGTTGACAAGATCGTCCTTGCTATGCTGGAACACCTGTTTGAGGTGTATCTCGACGGCGAATGGTCGAGCAGAATACCTTTGTACCAACTTCTATCTGTGTCTGAGTCAGACTTGTACAGTCGCGGCAAGGCCATTCTGAAGAAATCAGGGAACCCTCCCGGATTATCTCTCGAAGCAACTGAGGCGTTTGTGGGTGGTGGAGCGATGCCCCAACATCAAATCCCTTCTGTCGGTATCGTGTTCGGAACAGAATATCGCGCACGGTTGCTTTTGAAACTGTTCAGGGATGCAACGCCCCCGATCATCGGTCGAATTGAAAACGATCAGCTCATTCTCGACCTACGTTCCGTAACGGAATCAGAAGACAGATTCTTGACAAAAGCCATTTGCAGTGTCTCAGACAGGGCATAGCCTGATCTCATGATCGTTATTGGTACCGCCGGTCACATCGACCACGGAAAATCCGCGATAGTCAAGAGACTGACCAACACCGATCCTGATCGTCTGCCCGAAGAGCAGGCCAGGGGCATGACTATCGATCTCGGTTTTGCCTTTTTTGAAAGTGACGGCGGCGAGGAAATAGCACTCGTCGATGTCCCCGGTCACGAGCGTTTTGTCAAAAACATGATTGCCGGAGCCGGAGGGATTGACAGCGTCATGCTCGTTGTAGCGGCAGATGATGGCTGGATGCCCCAGAGTCAGGAGCATTTTCAGATCGTGCGACTGCTTGGAATAGAGAGCGGATTCATTGTCATAAACAAGATTGATCTGGCTGACGATGAGTGGATAGAGTTACTGGAACAGGATATTATCGATCGCACGTCCGGGTCATTTCTGGAGGGCGTACCGGTCTTTCGCGTCTCTTCGACTACGGGCGAAGGCTTCGACGAACTCAGGTCGTACTTGAACAGCCTCCCACAAGCTCTTTGCTCCAGAAGCGATATCGGCAAAGCACGATTGTGCATAGACAGGACTTTTGTCCGTCCGGGTATCGGTGGCGTAGTCACTGGAACACTGCGAGGCGGTTGTCTTCGGCCGGGTCAGGTTGTATCGATCTGGCCGTCGGGATCAAATTGTAAGATCCGGACGCTCCACTCTAACAACCGCGATGTCGACTGTGCCAGCCCCGGCCAACGCACTGCGGTATCGTTTACCGGAGTTGATCGGGAGAAATTAGTTCGCGGCGCTGTAGTAACAGATCGCGTTGACCTGAATTTCTTCCGCGAGCATCCGGTTCTGGCTCTATCAATTGAACTTCTGAGGGAAGCACCTGTCGATCTTTTCGATAGACGCAGGCTGTTGCTAATTATGGGGACTACCGAAATCGAGGGAGAGGTTCGTCTTCTTGACAGGAAGAGATTGGGCAAGGGAGAAAGCGCGATCGTATTTTTCAAACCGGACGAACCGGCATACGGGCTAATCGGCGACTACTACATCGTTCGCTTGCCGACCCCAATGGTCACTATCGGAGGAGGCAGGATTCTTGACTTCCTGCCATACTTCCCGCGACGTCGAGAAGCCGACCAATATGCATATCTCGCCAGGCGCCTTTCCTGTGATCTCTCTGAAATAGTTCAAACCGAAATCGAAAAACTGGTTATATGCAAGCGTGACACATTGCTCGAACACGCTTGCTGGTCGCTTGGGGAAATCGAAGAGACGATTACGTTGCTCATGAGAAAGGGGGGAATCGACAGATTGGGCGAGCTTGTGTATTCGACAGAGACAATTGAGCTGGCGGCCAGTCGGTTTGTCGATCCTATCCGTGCGAGCCTTGAGTCACAGCCTCATATTCGAGGGTTGAACCGGGCACAGATCGAGCGTCTGTCGACATTTCATCGCTCTATAGGCGTGCCGATGACTGAGTACCTGCTGCATGTCGGAAGGCTGGTCAAATCAGGTGACGTTTATTCACTCGTGGGGCGAGGGATCAAGCTGGAAGGGCGTGTTAAGGCAGCATACGACGATATTATTAAATCGCTAAAGAGCGAGCCACTAAGTCCGCCGAAGCTATCGGTGCTGACTGCCGGCGGTAAGGAGCGCCGCGAGGCGGTTCGGTTCATGATCGAGTCGCATCAGGTGGTCAAGTGTGGGGCAGACTTCCTCTTTCTGGTCGAGAGTTGGGATGACATCACTCTGTTTATGCGGGGGAAGCTCTCAGCCGACGGACGTTTGGCTGTGGCAGACTTGCGAGAGCGATTCGGCCTGACCCGCAAATATGCAATTCCAATTCTGGAAGAAACCGATCGACAGGGGCTGACGAAGCGCGAAGGAGATTACCGGGTGAAAGGCGAACGATTTGAAGACAACGTTGCTGATTAATGGCCGCATCCATACTCAGGCTGACGGACTAGTTGTCAATTCACTGGCTATTCACAAGAATCGAGTTGTTGCTATTGGAAACAATCTGGAGCATGATATAGACTTTCGCTCGTACGCGCGCCTGGACCTCGGAGGGAAATGTGTCACGCCGGGGTTTGTAGATGCGCATGCGCACTTTCTTTTCTTTGCTCTCACTTTCGGGCATATTCGACTTGAGGGTTTGCTCAGTCTATCTGATTACCTCAAGGAGATTAAGTTTCAGGCACGACGACTTCCGCGCGACGCCTGGGTAGTAGGAGAAGGGTACTCGCCCGACCAGTTGAACTCACCTGGGCAGTCTCCTAAAGAGATTCTCGATAGCATAACATGCGGACGACCGGCCATTCTGCTATCCAAGGATCAGCACTCGGCATGGGTGAACAGTAAAGCACTTGAGATCGCAGGAATCTGCAGGAATACAGTCGATCCAAAGGGCGGTCGTATCGATCGAACGGACAATGGGGAGCCGTCTGGCCTTTTGTTCGAAATGGCAACCTACAAGAGCGTCCTGGATCGTGTCAAGCCGCCGTCGAGCCGACAGATTCATAGGCTGTATGGGCAGGCGTTGAAGTGGGCATATCGACACGGCGTGACGGGTATCCATTCGTTTGATGGGCCAGAGGCGTTAGATTACTTTCGGGAGCGTGCACAAAACGGCAGGTTGGGAATTCGCATCAACCACTACCCACGGGCCGAGATGATGAGTCGGTTGAAAGAAGAGCGTGTCTATTATGGCTCCGGTGACGAGTTCCTTCGAATCGCCGGGATCAAGATATTCTCTGACGGGTCGTTGGTAAGCCAGACAGCGCTATGCTTTCACAAATATGCGGGAAGCAACGAAAACTACGGCATCGAAGTAAACTCCACGCGCGGCATGATCAAGGTTATTCGGGAGGCGGCAAAGTTAGGCTTTCCGTGCGCTATCCATGCCATCGGTGATCGAGCCGTGTGCAACGTGCTGGACGCGTTTGAGCAGGCGCCTCGTCTGTTTTTCGGGGCGCGTCATCGAATCGAGCATTTGCAATTGATTCGCCGCAAAGACATCAGTTGCCTCAAACGGCAAGGAATTGTTTGCTCAATGCAGCCATCGCATTGCCCCTCTGATGTCCCACTCATTGATAAGTACTGGGGAAGGCAGGGGAAGAACGCCTTCATTTTTCGAACTCTCATAGATAGCGGGATCGAACTGGCTTTTGGTTCGGACGCTCCCATTGAACCACTCAATCCGCTTGCCGGAGTGGCTGCGGCAGTCCGCAGAGCGCCTCAAGGCAAGCGAAAACTGTTCTATCCCGAGCAACGCATTTCGGTGGCAGAGGCACTTCATTGCTTTACTGTCGGTCCGGCAATTGCGTCGGGACAGGAACACTGTCGTGGGAAATTATTGCCGGGCTATCCGGCTGATTTTGTTGTATTGTCGGACGATCTCACTCGCATCCCGGCTTCCAAGCTGTATGATGTTGAGGTCCTTGCCACAGCGCTTGACGGCCGATGGGTTTACACGCAGGATGCGTTTTCGGTCTAAGGCGAGACAGAGTCGGGTAAACTTGCTAAATCCGGCAGAACTCGGCAGCGTGTGACGGCAATTTGGCATAATCCATTCAGTTGACAAGTCCGGATCGGCGAGCGATATTGTTTTGGAACGTGATATGAAAAAGACGCTGTGTATTTTCTGGGCCTTTATTCTGATCAGCCCTATTGTGTCCTTTGCCGCGCGTAAACTGCTAGCGCAAGACACCGCGGGGGCCTTCGACGCGGTAGATACGGCACGCTCTGAGCCTCTCCCGCCCCGATCGCTCGTTTACACAATTACAATAGAGGGAGCAATAGGCACAGTTACGAATGACCGAATTGAATTAGCCATCAAGCGAGCGGAAGAAGACGGAGCTGAGCTTCTGGTAATCCTTCTTGATACGCCCGGCGGTTTTACCCGGGCGACATGGGCCATCTGCAAGAACATTCTTAACTCGAAAGTTCCAGTTTGTATGTACATCGCGCCGTCGGGAGCACGAGCAGGTTCGGCAGGTGTATACATGACCTATGCATCTCATATTGCTGCTATGGCGCCGTCTACAAATATCGGCGCGGCTCACCCGGTGGGTGGGGGAGGAGAAGAGATAGATTCGGTCATGAACGAAAAGGTAACCAACGATGCTGTTGCCCAGATTCGAGCGGCTGCTGAAAAGCGTGGGCGCAATGCCGAGTGGGCAGAAAAGGCGGTGCGCGAATCGGTGGCTATTACCGACAACGAGGCGCTGGAGTTACACGTTATTGACTTGCGGGCGGAAAATACTGACGATCTGCTAGAACAGTTGGATGGTCGCACAATAGAGACAGTCGATGGCGACAAGGTGCTGGCTCTTGGCAATGCTACCCGCAAGGAAATTCCGACCTCTTTTGTGCATCGCATTCTAGACCTAATCACTCAGCCCGATATTGCTTTTATCCTCATGTCGATTGGCGGATTGGGGATAATGCTCGAACTGTACAATCCCGGTGCCATTTTCCCCGGTGTGATCGGCGCCATTTCCTTAATTCTGGCATTCTATGCTTTTCAGACCCTTCCGATCAATTATGCGGGTATGGCGTTGCTCTTATTGTCGGCACTGTTGTTCATTGCGGAAATAAAAATTGTCAGCCATGGTCTGCTTACTGTAGGAGGAGTCGTTTCCTTTTTCTTTGGCGGGTTGATGCTTGTCGATACTGTGGACCCGGCGCTACGTATTTCCAAATCGCTGCTTGTGACGATGACGGCTGTTATCGGGTTGTCTATGGGGACGGTGATCTTACTATATCTGCGAGCAGCTAGTAAGCGACCGGCAGTTGGCAATGAGGGGATGATTGGAAAGAC
>JBHHVC010000197.1:0-5359 GCA_046754125.1 Candidatus Zixiibacteriota bacterium | reverse complement strand
AAGCAGTACTTCCGCTACTTTTGTGCTGCCAAACAGCCACGGATTACCGAAGACCGCCCTTCCCAGCATAATCCCATCGAGGCCGGTTTCTGCTGCGAGCGCACGAGCACGCTCTGTTGATTCGATATCGCCGTTGCCAATCAGGACAGTGGGCGAGTCGCCGACGATATCCACTGCACGGGCAGCCAGTTCCCAGTGTGCGTCGACCTTCGACATCTCCCTGGCCGTGCGTAAATGAAGAGTGATAGCCGCCGGATTGACTTCGAGCAGTGTTGCCAGCCACTCATCCATTATGTGCCGTTCAAACCCTGTTCTTGTTTTCACCGACACAGGCAATTGCCCCGCTCCCTCTTTGGCGGCCAGGACTATCTCCTTAGCCAGTGACGGAGTTTTTATCAGCGATGCACCTGCTCCCGTTTTGCACACCAGTTTCACCGGGCAGCCCATATTGACATCGACGCCGTCAAAACCGAGGTCTCTTATCAACCGTGCGGATTCACAGAACTTCTGTGGGTCTGTCCCGAAAAGTTGGGCCACAACGGGATGTTCGGACGGATCGAAAATGAGGTCTCGCAATAGGTTCTTGCGCCCCACCGAACACAGGCCATCGACCGAGACAAACTCACCGAACATTACATCCGGCTTGCCATACTTAGCGACCATTCGCCGAAATGGCGCATCGGTAACATCGTCCATCGGTGCCAGGGCCAGAATCGGTCTGGGCAGTTCCCCCCAGAATCCGGGCGCGACTGCTTTTTCTTTGCAGACAGGTTCTTTCATGTCATAGATAGTATAACTAATTCACTGGCTGAACGATAGGGCTGGTCAGGAACAGCAAGGGCGTTACCGTCGTAGCTTTGGCACAGGGAGGTCAGTTGCCAATCTTCACTCGGAAACGACCGCCTAAGGCAATCACCTCGCCGCGATTGTTTTCAAATCGTCCGTCGATGGTTGCAAACAGCTTTGTGGTCGTGATCGAATCGATGAGACAATCACCGGAAACCGGCAGAAATATCTTCTCGTCGCGGGGACGGTCGTAGCGGCCGAGCAACTGCACAAACGATCGTTGTTCTAGAGATATCGTGTCGGGATGAAGGATAGCGGGGAGTTCCAGATAGACACGACAGCGCAGGTATTCGTCGAAACCGACAATGGCACTCTCTTTTTCCGCACGCGTTTGCCCTCGAGCTCCGGTTGTGATTATGATGCAGTTGGTTTCGCCCGGCAGGAGCGGATTTTCCGTATAGGGATCGCCCAAGCGCGATTCGAGAACGTATTCGGTTGTTTCTACGGCGACCCGGCGGCGAACTTCGTCGATGGTCATGTAAAGATCGAGCCGGTACCGGCTGGTACATGAAACCATGAGGCTGATGGCAAACCACGCCACGATCAGTAAGCGCATCAATGAACACCTTGAGCAAACCATAGGGGGATAATAAAGACAGATGCAGCTAATGTCAACGCGGACAGTTCTTGTGGCTGGCAGACCTCCGGTCTGCTGCGTGACGTCATGAGCTTTCAAAGGGCAGACGAGACGTCTGCCACCCCAAAGTAACATTTTCAATGAGGCAACGCGGGCGCGGGAGTTGGCTACAATGGCATTTCGACTATGCGGTACTTTTTGTAGAGCTTGGCGCCCATCAGACCTACAGCTCGCAACATCAGTTCGTTTGTTTCCAGAATCCACGATAGTTCCGCCCACTTATACCCAAGCTCAACTCCGCGCGTGAACGACTCAGCGTAGAGCATCGAATCAACTCCCCGCTTTTGAAACTGGGGAATGACTCCAATTGTAACAAGGCGAGCGCTGTCGATCTTGTTTCGCACTTTGGTGTGCCATAGCAATTTGATCAAACCGAATGGAAGCAGACGTCCATTCAGGTGAATCAAGGCCTTATTAATGTCCGGCAGGGCCAGGGAAAATGCAACCGGGCGACCTTCGAATTCGGCGATAAGCGCCAGTTTTGGTTCGATAATCTGCTTGAGATTCTTTGCTGTGTGCCTGAATTCATCCTCGGACATGGGTACAAAACCCCAGTTATGTTGCCATGCCTGGTTGTAGACATCGTTTATCCGAATTATCTCGTTGTCGAAGTCGGACATCTTCAGAGAGCGAACAGTAATTTTTGAACGGTTTTTGAGCTTTGCGATTACTTTGTGGATACGATCGGGAATGGGATCATCGCTGGTAAGACGATGCGCTTCGAGGTCCATAGCTTTTTTTAATCCAAACCGTTCAGCAAGTCGCGGCAGGTATGGCCTGTTGTATGTCATCATGACCATTGGCGGCTGTTCGAACCCTTCGATGAGAAAGCCGCATTCGTGGTTGGTCGAGAAATTGGCCGGCCCGCGCATTTTCTCCATACCCTCTTTTTTCAAGGTTATCATGGCTACCTTGAATAGTGACTGGGCTATTTCGTAATCGTCGGGACAATCAAAGAACCCGAAGAAGCCGACCTGCTCCTCGTGGAACTCATTGTGAGGATAATTGATACAGGTCGCTATTCGACCGCAAACCTCTCCATCGCGCCTGGCCAGAAACAGTTGCGTCCTGGCCTTGCTAAAAAATGGGTTGCGCTTCTTGTCGAAGAACTCCTTGCGCTCGGAGATCAGCGGCGCAACATAGTTGCTATCGTCCCGGTACAGACGATTTGGGTATGTAATGAAAGACCTTAGTTGCGACGATGATTCAACCGCGACGATCTCAGGTTTGCCCATATGACCTTTAGCTGATTAATCCTCTTTTTCGACCTACTCTGGCGATGACATCGATGACCTGGTCGAGTTGTACTTCGGTATGGGTGGCCGTGTACGAGGTACGGATTAGCGCCTGTCCGGGTGGCACGGCAGGAGATACAACCGGATTGGTGAACAGACCGTTATCAAAAAGCTCTTTCCAGAACCGGAAAGCATCGAGATTGTCGCCGACTACGATAGGCACGATAGGCGTGGCGCTGTGGCCGATGTCATATCCTAGATCGCGAAATGCTTTCTGAATACGGCGGGCATTGTTCCACAAGTTGTCACGTCTTTCAGGCTCTGCCTCAAGGATATCGAGAGCGGCCAAAACAGCGGCAGCATTGGCAGGCGGAATTGAAGCGGAAAAGATCAGCGATCTGGCTGTGTGCTTGATATACTCGATAACGCTCTTGGACCCGGCCACGAACCCGCCAAGCGATGCAAACGATTTGGAGAAAGTTCCCATAGTCAGGTCCACATCGTCGATAAGGCCGTAATGTTCGGCGGTTCCGGCGCCGGTTTTTCCCAGCACTCCAATAGAATGAGCATCATCAACAAGCACTCGCGCGCCATAGCGTTTGGCTGTCTCAACCAGAGGCGGCAGATCGATGATATCCCCCTCCATCGAGAAGACGCCATCGACGACAATAATGATACCGCCGCGACCGCTATTGTTGCGGACGTTGGCCGCCACTCGTTCGAGGTCGGCCATGTCGTTGTGAGCGAACCTGTGCAGCTTGCCATACGACAGACGGCAACCATCGACGATAGAGGCATGGTCCTGCCTGTCTATTATTACGGAATCGTTTTTGCCGACAAGCGCAGAAATACTTCCTAGATTTGTCTGAAAGCCGGTAGAAAAGACCTGGGCCGCCTCTTTGTGCATCAGTTTCGCCAACCGATCCTCAAGTTCGAGGTGTAAATCCATTGTGCCGTTGAGGAATCTCGATCCGGTGCAGCCCGACCCGAACTTCCGGGCAGCCTCGGCCGCCGCCTCTTTTACCTTGGGGTGATCGACAAGTCCAAGATAGTTATTCGACCCCACCATAATGCACTTCTTTCCGTCGACAACAACTTCGTTGCCCATCGCAGACTGAATGGGGTGAAAATACGGGTATATCCCCATTGCCTGAATGTCACGCGCGTCGGTAAAGGCCAGACACTTATCAAAAAGATCGGGGTAGGTGGTCGAAATCCTGTCCTCTGTCTGCAATGCGGCTCCTTAAGCCTGTTTTCGCCTGTCCGATGTAACCCTGCATAGAACTTAACCGATTTCTCTTTGTCAAGGACATTGCGGCTCGATCTGTCGCAGGCACGTGACAGGTCAGGAACCCTGAGATAACGACCGATTTCGGCGTCTAGTCATCAAGGCTGTTGAAGTCTTCGGTCTTTTGTTCTCGGAAGCGGATCCTCCACGCGATCAGAGCTGCCACAATCTCGGCTACCAGATTCCACAACCGCGATGCCACCGCCAGACCGGTAGCCACCGGCCCGAGGTAGGGTGTGAGAAGGGTAGTGAGGATCAGCTCGCGCACACCGATCCCGGCAGGGGAAAAAACGGCCAGGTAGCCGATCTGGTATGCAATCACAAACGTTCCCACTCCTGCCAGTACGGGCAGATCGACATCCCCTGCAACAGACAATATGAACAACCAAAAGGAAAAACCGTATGCTAACCAGCAGCAGAAATACCCGACGTATACCATGATGGCAACAGAGGTCTTAAGTTGAAAATGAACCTCGGACCGTTTGAACAGCCGCAGCAGCCTGTTGAACAAACCAAGCGATCTGTTGGGGGCAACTATTAAACCGATCGACAGCGCGATGGTAATGCCGATAGTGACCATGAAACCGACACCCATAAACTGGCTCATCTGCCGCAGTTCGGGAAGGAACAACATGCAAAACAGTCCGGCCATGAATGCAGACGGCAGCGCGAACAACATGGCAAGACCCCACGAAGCAACGGCCACTTCTTCTTTGATTCGAATCTGTCTGGCCAGGTAGGCCATTCCGATCACATGCCAGACTTTTCCCGGTATGTACCGTCCCAGATTGACCATGTAAGCCAGCTTGAAGGCGTACCGAAGCGGTACATTCTGTCCCATTCCCGAAATCAGAAAACGCCAGACCTGTGAAAACAGAACAAACGTCACAAGATGAGATATGATCGACAGGGCCAACAGCCACCAGTTGATCGTCCAGTCATGCAGCCTGACCGCGTCCCAGTTTCCCGATAGCTGCCGCCCGACGAAGTAGACAACAATCAGAACAAGAATGACTTTTACGCTCTTGACAATCAGTGTTCGCACGAGCGGACCAGCCGTTTTTGTTTTGCTTTGTTTGCGAGATACATGCGCGGGGAATTAACGTGGCGCGGCCTGCGAGGTCAACTTCATTCTGCGAGGGACTTGACATGAATAGAGGAGTCTACTATGATAAACTGTTCGTGGGCGGCAGACGTCTCGTCTGCCCCTTAAGAATTGCTAATGTCAAGCAGCAGACCGGGAGGTCTGCCAGCCACAAGCATGGCAGGTATAGCGCGATCGCCCGCAGCGCGCCACTACATTTTTGCTGACAGCGGCAGCGCAGCTCTGTTTATTGTGTCTCTTGGCTTTAC
>JBHHVC010000196.1:0-5360 GCA_046754125.1 Candidatus Zixiibacteriota bacterium | reverse complement strand
GTAATCGATTGTCCCACACCGCCGGAATCCTTCAGGCGATCGGCCAACGCGGAGGGCACCAGTATTTCGTAGAAGATTCCGCCGTTTTCCACTAGCGCATGATGCTCGGTAACCTGCTGTAGCAGGCCGCTGATACGACTAATCACGATACCGCCAAAGCTCTGCCAATACTTGACTGCATCGCACGGCAATGACACAATGCTACAGCCAGCGCATCGGCCACGTCAGGCGGTTCCGGTATCTCGGTCAGCATCAGGGCCGATCGAATCATCAATTGCATCTGCTGCTTGGATGCCCGCCCGTTTCCTGTAAGTGATTTCTTAATCCGCGTGGATGAATAGGTATGGACCGACGTTGAATACTCGGCCGCCTTTTGGAGAAGAACACCGCGAGCATGTCCCATAATAATTGCTGTGCGAGGATGTCCGTAGTGGGAGTACAGCTCTTCTACTGCCACAGAGTCCGGCCTCCATTGACTCATGATTTGGTCGATCTCCCGGCCTATTTCGTTTAGCCTGAAAGGCATCTGCTCTTTGGCATTAGTTCTGATGACACCTGCTTCGAGAACAGAAAGCTCGTCCCCTGTCTCTTCAAGCAGACCGTACCCGGTAATGTTCAATCCCGGATCGAGCCCCAGAATACGTATACCCATAACGTATTATTGCCCCCAAAACGCCCAATTGGCAACAAAAAAGCTTTCTGGCCACTCATTCCGCTGTCACAAATCTTATAGCTACATTAATAATTCCGTTGTCCGGTAATCATTAACACGGTATTGCGCAGCGTATTTATGGCCACAAATCCGCCCGACGATACAGACACTCTACCGTGACATGATTGACATCAGCGACGCTATCGAGTCGATAACCATATCCGGCTGCACTGAGGATCGTTCGATCAGATCATGGCGGTACTTGCCGGTCTTTACCAGTATGCCGCGCATGCCGACCGCTTGTGATCCGCCGATGTCGGAGGCGATATCGTCACCGACCATAACTACCTGCTCAGGCTCAAGGCCGAGATCGTCCAGTGCCATCTGGTAAAACGACTCGGATGGTTTGCCCATCACGTGCGCCTTTTTACCGCTGGCATATTCCAGGCCGGTGACAAAGGCGCCAATGTCAAGCCTGAGTCCATCTTCAACCTGCCAGTAACGCCCTCTGTGCAGGGCAAGAATCTCCGCGCCTGCCATGATCATCTTGAACATACGATTGAGCAGATCGTAGGTCCACCGGTTGCTGTAGTTGCCGATCACTACGAAATCCGGGTTTTCGCTGACCTGTTCAAATTCGGCAAAGTCGCAGGCTGTTTCCGGCTCAACAACCAGAAACAGTCGCGAGCTCTTCTGCTGTCTTAGAAATAGTTGTGCGGCCCTGGCGGGACAGAACAACTCCTCTTTCTTGACTGGCAGGCCAAAGTCTTTCAGCTTGCGAAAAAGTGAATCAAGCGAGCGGGTCGTCGTGTTGGTGACGAACCGACATAGTCGGCCGGATCGTTTTACATGAGTCAGCAGTTCAACAGCGCCGTCGATCAGGCGGTCACCAACGTAGAGCGTACCGTCCAGATCGAATAGAAAAACCCTGATTGTCGACAGATCGAGCTGGGCCACCTACCCTGCCAGCTTTTCCAGCAGCGTCTCGTCGATGTCGAAATTAGCGTAGACTTTCTGAATATCTTCACAGTCTTCGAGCAGTTCATACATCTTAAGCATCGAGTTGGCTTCTGATTCTTTTTCCAGCTTCACTGAGTTGGATGGTCGCATCGTGACCTCAGCAGAGACTAGCGCGATCCCCTTTTCGTCGATAGCAGTTCGGACAGTATCGATATCGGCCGGATCGGTAAGCACCTCAAATATCCCTGAATCAGAGAGGACATCGGTCGCGCCAGCATCAATCGCTACTTCCATCAGCGTATCTTCATCGGTAGCGTCCATATCGATAGTCACAATCCCGGTCTTTTCAAACATCCAGGCAACGCAGCCGTTCTCTCCCAGATTGCCACCGTACTTGCTAAGAATATGCCGTATCTCTGCCACTGTGCGGTTCCTGTTGTCTGTAAGGACTTCCATGAAAAGTGCTACTCCGGCCGGACCGTAGCCTTCGTAAACGACAGATTCATAGACAACCCCCGGCAGTTCGCCGGTTCCTTTTTGGATGGCGCGTTTGATATTGTCGGCCGGCATATTGTCCCCTTTGGCCGCAACAATCGCCGTACGCAGCCGGGGATTGGCATCAGGATCGCCCCCGCCGTCGCGGGCGGCCATGGTAATATCTTTGATATGCTTGGTAAAGAGTTTGCCGCGCTCGGCATCAGCCTTGCCCTTTTTGCGCTTGATTGTTGCCCATTTTGAATGACCGGACATAACGGGCGCCTCCTCTATTCGCTCAGCCTTTGGTTTCTGCCATACCTTGCCAATGGCCAGTATAATACCGCCGACCGCTATTGGCAAGGGGTGCGATATTTGGCAGATTTCAATCTTGCCCTGCCCTTCCCCGTGATTACTATGTGACATGAATCCTGCCGGGCCAAAACAGATTCCGAGCAGTCCGTGAGCACTGAATTCACCGACCGAGTCAAGAGAATCATCGCGGCCATCCCCGCCGGCCGAGTGATGACATATGGCCAGATCGCCACATCGGCAGGTTCGCCGCGAGGCGCACGGCAGGTTGTGCGAGTACTCCATTCCTGCTCCGAAAAGGACAAGCTGCCGTGGCATCGAGTCGTCAACGGCAAGGGACGCATTGGCCTGCCCCGTCAGCACGGGTACGAACTACAGAAAGCGATACTTGAAGGTGAAGGTGTGGCCTTTGATCGCAACGATTGCATCGATCTTGAACTGTATCGGTGGAATCCACCTGGCTCCAAAAAGCCTTGACAGTGGCCTGAAAATGGCCTTATACTGCTGGTAGCCAAAGTCGACACGTCGCTCCACCGATCCAATATTTCATCATTTGGCTGGGTAGATATGCCGGTGATCGCTCCGGCCGTGTAACAAAAGATACCAACGCTGAAGTAAAGGCTGACTTATTAGGACATTAGCAATCGGAGGAAAAGATGCGTAAGAGCATTATCGTCAGTTGTTTGGGGCTACTTGTTCTGGGTTTATGGACGACCCGCGCCACTGAAAGACACGACATTACACCCCTAAACAACACCGTTGTCACCCAGCCTACGCAGGCTAGCCGAGCCGGTGCTTTTTGCACACTCAAACACCATAACGATACAGCTGCGGGCTTCTATAGCGGCTACGACAACGGAATACGCACTGTTTCCTATTTTGATCCGAGCAGTTGCGGCTCGCCCACTTATCCGTTTGAGATTCAGTCATTCTCCTTCACCTTGTTTGATGACGGCGGATACCAATGGCCGGTTCTCGTGGATATCGTCATCTTTGACATCTCGGCCGACAACGACAGCTGCAGTGGTCCGGGGGCAGAACTTTGCCGCACAACGGTTAGCTGTGATTCCGTAACCTTCGCCTTTCCCAATGTAGGCACAGTGTCACTTGCGACACCTTGCTGTGTGAACGGGCCGTTCTTCTTCGGCATCGAATACGCGGGTAACGACATGGGCCTGGGGCCACTCCCTTCGGTTGTTTTTGACAATCAGCCGACAGTGGCCGCCTGCTTCAACTGGGTATATTCTCTTGACAGTACGTGGTATGAATGGAATGACTTCTGGTCTCCTCCCGTACCGGGATACCCGATGTTCTGGGTAGAGGGGGAAACAGAAGGGGCATTCTGCTCATCTGCAGAACCGATCATATATACGCCGGAGGGATTGCACGACAACTATGAAGGTCTCTTAGGTGAGCGGGTATCCGTTATTGGTTACTACACCGGCGCCGGTGACAATATGCTGGTCTCGGATTTGGGCGAGTATCTCAAGGATGAGCCAATGTCTGCGAAAAGCGAAGTCATGTTGCGAGGAGACACGCTTACAGATACTCTCGATCTTGCCTTCATAACTGCGACAGGTTACTTGCAGGCGGAAGCAGATCCATTGTCGATTTATCCCGATGACACTGTCACGATTAGGCTCTACCTGCACAGCGTCGAGAAGATCCTCGACCCGAAACCGGTTCCGTCTCCCCCCGGCGAAGGATATCTGGACAACGGCTACGACCTTTCCGTGCCTTCGGCGGTGTGCGATTCGTGCAAGTTTGCGATACTCATCAGCGGCGGCGTGAACGAGGCAAACAACCATGATCGCTACTGGAACAATCTGGACATGCTTTACAATCACAAGATCGACAATGAGGGATACTGTGCGGAGAACATAAAAGTGCTCTATTACAATGGAGTTTCCGAGAATACTGCAGAGATTCCTCAAGCGAATGTTGATTCCTGCACAATTGCAAAAGTGGAGGCGGCTCATAACGACATTGCCCAGAGAATTGCCGCTTGCAACCGAGCCGGAAAAAAATCGACACTTCAGAAGCTCATAACCAATCACGGCGCGCCCGGTGGCATAAATATGCTTGGAAACGAAGTGCTCGACGGCGGCACGTTCCGTTCCTATCAGCAAAAATGCATTGATTCTTGCTGCGCTTTCCTGTTTGACGAAATGGTGCAGTGTTACGGTGGAAACGTAGCCGACAGCCTGCGATCTATAGACGACAAAGGCAAGACCGAGATTAAGGTCAATTCCGGCGCTGGAAATGTCCTCCACTGGTCAACAGCCGAGGACGCTCTTTTTCTCAGGGTCAAACTTGATTCACTCGCAGCCGGTCGAACGTACGACGAAGCTGTCGCGGCTGCGGCTGAAGAATATGGGAAATATCTGGATTCTCTGGCCGCAAGATATCGCAGATGGATAACCGAGGACAGCCTCTGGTTGGCCGCACACCCGCCAACAGGAGGTCCTGGCGATACCGTCCGTAATCGGGTTCGCAGGGACACTTCGCGATGGAGAGGGTACTCTAACGGCATTACCGCCGGACGAGACTCAACCCAAGGTCGGTCCAATATCTGGGTGCGTCTCCAGATGAAGAGGTTTTGCAACTGGAAGAGTGTAGTAGTACCTGCCGGCGGCCAATTTTGTCTCGAATTCAAGGGAGACTCGACTCACTGCGGTAATGTCACTGTTTACAAAGACTCTGTGTCCGGCATTCACGTACTAAGAACGAAGGTCGCTGTCTGGAACTGGAACATACCAGGTTCGGCGGGATATGTAGACGGCAACAATCCCCGATACTTAAACGGAGATTCGGCAAAAGCTACTACGTTCTGGATTCACAATGACGATGGCGAATACTCCATCACTGTGACTCTTAGAACCGATCAGCCCGATGCTGAGTCAGCTTCAAACGAGAACGCCTTCGCAGGTTGGTCAATGGGGGGAACGGATAGCTTGAGTAC
>JBHHVC010000195.1:0-5388 GCA_046754125.1 Candidatus Zixiibacteriota bacterium | reverse complement strand
GGGTTCGATTCCCCCCACCTCCACCAATTTGATTTCTTTCTAAGTCATTGAGAATCAACGATAAGTGCCTGAAATACAGGCACTTTTGTGCCTAGTCGAACTCGAATAACACCGAATAACTACCAATAACTTACAACCATCACGGTCACTATTTGGTCACCTATGAAAAGGCCGCGGTCAAGAGTTATCTTTCTTCTTTCTGGTCGCTTGGGACCGGTACTTTCCGTCGGATTCGGCATGAAGGCCCACGATATTGTTCTAAAGGAGCGGCCGCCCACTCACAGAGCACGGATTCTTCTCGATCCAGCCCAAATACCGAACTGACCGCTCATATGCAATTCCGACTCTTAATCTATTCCTTACGCTGCCTCTGCCCGAAACGGCTCGTTGCGATTGAGCATGGCATAAATAATGACCGCCAACTTACGAGCTACAGCGACTCGTGCCTTCTGCACGTTACTTCGATAGAGGATGCGACAGAACATCCGATTCAACTCCGGGGACTTTCTGATAGCATTGATCGATGCTTCGACCAAAGCATGACGTAGCGGCCGAGAACCCAGATGAGTAATGCCGCCAGTCCAGATCGAATCCCCCGATGATCTGACTGTCGGAGTCAATCCGGTATAACTGGCTAGGGCTTTGGCGCTGTGGAAGCGGGTGACATCGCCTACTTCGGCGTAGATAACCGCTGAGCGCAGCTTACCAATTCCAGGAATGGTCTGAAGTAGCTCTACAGTAGAGTTGTCCTTTACACGCTCCCGGATTTGCTTGTTGATCTCCACGACCTGATCATCGAGCACAGCAATTATCTTCAGACATTGATCAATTGTCTGTCGGGTGACATCAGACAAACGCAGCCTCCGGATCTCCAGTCTGGCCTTTGGGGAGGCTATATTGGATACTCGCAGGTCAATCCCGTGCTGAAACAGCAGATGGCGGATGCGATTCTTGTTCATGACCACGCTCTTTACCAGGTGATGCCGCTGCCGAATCAGACCTCGCAATAACCGAATCTCGGCTGGCGGTACCCAGGACTCCGGCAGGAAGTTAGTCCGCAGCAGTTCAGCCAGTATGCGAGAGTCGTACTTGTCTGTCTTACACTTCGATTCCGCAATCACCCGAACCTTAAACGGTGTCGCAACATGAACCGAACCGACATAGGGCTCGAACTGATCCAGTAACCACAGGTAATTCAGCACCGGCTCAAGAACCAGGTGAACTTTGGAGTTCAGCGAACTGGCAAAGGTTGAAACCTCCTCAAAAGTATTGCCAAACCTGCTCTGGCGAATTACCTTTCCTGTGGAATCGATCTCGGTGTATACACACCATTTCTTATGGACATCGATTCCAAGATAGCTTTTTGACATGGCCGCTCCTTTCTGGCTACGAATTGACGCAACAAAACATAGCCAATCCGAGCGGCCTTTTCATATAATATCACAGTTTAGCAGCCGACTCCTCCTCCATGTTGATGCCAGCTCTCATAACATGGATGGAACAACTCTACCATATCTGTGTTATGGATGGCGAACTTATGAACGAGAAAAGCAACCAGAGGAATAGGTCTATTGATGTCGAATAGTGAACAAGTTTTCAAAGTTGCCGCCGTGCAGGCAGCACCGGTCTTTCTTAATAAAGCGGCGACAATCGATAAAGTTTGCGATCTTACTGTTGAAGCAGGGAATGAGGGGGCGTCTCTGGTAGTCTTCCCGGAAGCTTTTGTATCCGGCTATCCTGATTGGGTCTGGGTCTTACCACCCGCGCAAAAGGCTCTTATCAACGAATTGTACAAGGAGCTTTTGGAAAATGCTATAACGATACCGGATCAATCCACCGAGCGGATATGTAAGGCTGCCAGAGAGGCCGGGGTTTATCTAACGATCGGAGTGAATGAAAGAAACAGCGAAGCCAGTAATTCCAGCATCTACAATACTCTACTATACATTGGCCCTGATGGAAATATCCTCGGGAAACATCGCAAGCTGATTCCAACCGGTGGTGAACGATTGATGTGGTCACAGGGGGGCGGAGATACTCTTGTTTCATTTGACACATCGATTGGCAAACTTGGCGGTCTGATCTGCTGGGAGAACTTCATGCCGTTAGCCAGAAATGCAATGTATCAAGCCGGCGTTCAAATGTATGTAGCCCCCACCTGGGATTCATCAGAGGCCTGGCAAATAGCAATGCGTCACATAGCCAGGGAAGGTGGAATGTTTGTTATTAGCTGCGCCCCCTGTGTGAAGATGAGTGATATTCCCGATCACTATGAATTCAAGAAGCTCTATCCTGAAGGGCGTGAGTGGATCAATAAAGGTAATAGCTGTATCGTCGATCCGAACGGGAAGTTTCTGGCTGGACCCCTCGAAGAGAAACACTCAATCCTCTACGCGGAAGTTGATTTGAGCACAATTCCAAAACAGAAATGGCTTTTTGATGTCTCTGGTCACTATGCAAGGCCAGATGTCTTTAAGTTCGAAGTGAATCAATAAACGTGTTCTCTCCTTGAGAGTATCAATTTGAATTTTGTGAAACGAGTAGGAGAATATAGAGTATGACAGATTCTAGAACAGTTGTAAACGTCAGGTCTAACCTTCTTGCTGATAGGTTGGAACAAGGGGCAAAAGCGCTGGCGGCCTTTGCGGAAGGATTGTCCGACACTGAATGGGAAACGAAAGTATTGGGTGACGGACGTACTGTCGGAGTTGCGATTCATCATGTTGCCAGCGTCTACCCCGTGGAGGTTGAATTGGCCCAAACTCTTGCATCCGCCAAGAGCATTGAGGGGGTCACAATGGATGCTATAGATCAGATGAATGCTGACCACGCACGTGAAAACGCGGCTGTTGGAAAGCAGGCGACACTGGACCTTCTGAAAAGCAACAGCAAAGCTGCATCCAAAGCTATCAGAGAGCTCACAGATGAGGAACTTGATAGCGCGGAGGAGGTGTCACTTTACGCCAACGCACCCCTCACGGCTCAGTTCTTTATCGAAGATCACGCCCTTCGTCATAGCTATCACCATTTGGCCCGTATACGAACAACGCTCAAACGCTAGTACTTTGAAACTGGTCTTATCGCCACTGGCGAGAGAAGCTCTCAGGGCAACATTGAGGGCGTCTTGATGTACTCACACGACGGATCATCTTGATTTGAGCAGGAAACTGATGTTATCAGACCAGGTCTAGTGGCATTTGATGGTTCCGCAATCATTTTACAAGACGAAGGAGTCTACAATCGCGTGAGGATATGGTCAGGGACAGTTCAATGAGAACTCTGCTTCTAGCAAAATCACGATGAAGTGATCTGTCAGGACTTCATTGTCGTCGAAAGTCGTCTTGTTTCACTTATATTGTCGATGCTCCCCCAACCGGAGCCAAAAAAACGGTCACTATTTGGACAGTCAACTTGGTGGAACAGCAGTTCAGGAATTCTGCTATGGGACATCTACGAATGGACAAGACACGCAGATTGCGTCTCCGCTCGATCAGTCATCCTCAGGATCGGATCCATTCCTGAAACGAGTTTTGTGATCGTCCAGCTGCAAGATACGTCTGGCCAACTCAGTCTGGCTTTGTTCACTCGTGTCGGCTGCATTGTCTTTTTTGCTGTCTGCAAAGAACTGGGGCTGCGACATGGTTCAGTCTAAGACAGGGGTTGTTGGTCAGTCAGCCGGGTCTGAATAAGGCCGTTAGGCCTCATCGACACCGGGTGCAGTGCTGAAAACCTGCTGCTTAAGACCAAGAGCAGAGCGAAGTTTCGATACCAGCTCGATGGCATAGGAAAAGACCAATGGCGTTAGCAGAAGGGTAAAGACTGTAGACAACGCCAGTCCTCCTACAACAACCGAACCAAGACCGCGATACAGTTCCGAACCGGCGCCGGGCATAACGATTAGCGGGAGCATCCCCAGCGCTGACGTTCCGGTCGACATGAATATAGGGCGCACTCGAACGCGCACCGATTCTTTTACCGCTGTGCGTGGATCAGTTCCCTGGCGCATCAAGTGTAACGCGTGATAAACGATCAGGATAGAGTTGTTGATTACAGTACCGACCAGAATGACAAAACCGAGCATTGTCAGGATATCGAGTTGCTGTCCCGACTCGAATAATCTTACTATGTCCAGTCCCAGCACACCGCCGAATGTTGCCAGCGGTACGGTGAGCATTACAACCAGCGGATAGGTGAATGACTGAAACAGCGCAGCCAAAAGAAGATAGGTAAGGATCACAGCGAGAAAGAAGTCGTTGGAAAGCTCTTTTCGTAACCTGGTCAGATCGTCGGCTGTACCTGACAGATTGATATCATATAAACCGCCTACCTGACCCTGCTGCCGCAAAGGGCCTACAATCTGCTCCTCAATCATAGTCATGGCACGCTCCAGAGGAATCTCATCGCTCAACGAAGTAGCGATCGAGACAACACGCTGACGCTCAACATGATTGATCTGCACAGGTCCCTGCTCCTGGTGCACCTGGGCTACATCCCCGACAGCAATGACACGTCCGGACGGAATGGCCAGAGGAAGCTGCGCAATACTTTGTGTATGCTGCGACCAATCATCTCGACCTTTTATCAGCAGATCGATCTCGCGGCCATCAAGATTGTAATCGCTGACCTTTGAGCCGTCGACCAGCGCATTGACGGCCCGTCCGATTTCGGTAGCGCTCATGCCCACATCAGCAGCGCGTACACGGTCGGGGTAGATCCGCACTTCCGGGGAGCCGAGGTCAAGGCCCGGTATCGGTCGCGCCTGAGCGCCGGGCAGCACCTGATGAACTTTCGAAAATACTTGCATGGCTATACCAAGGACTTTAGGCAGTTCGGGCCCTGTAATATCTATCCGGACCGATCGAGTTCCGGAAAAACCTCTACCAAATAGTGATGACTGTTGAGCGAAAGCTATTGCGCCCGGAATAGAGCTAAGAGCCTGGTTGGCGACTGGGACTAGTTCCCAGGCTCGCTCGGCGTCGCGGGAGCGGACCCCCATGAATGCCTGATTGCGAAGCGCGACATAGAAGAAATTGCTCACGCCACCGCCCGGGAGTGTGTCGGCAGCCCCCTCCTCGGCTTCCCACAGTGGCCTAAGTTGGTCTTCGATTGTTTCACCCGCTCGGACCATTTCATCAAGATTATATCCCGGTGGTGGCAGGAGTAATCCAAAGATGAAGTTCTGATTGCCATTGGGCAGGTACTCAGTCTCAGGCAGAAGAAGCCAGGTCAGGCCTAATGAGACGACAACGATTCCAACAATTGTTCCCAGACGGCGTCGAGAACTAGTGTTTATAGAATCTACAAGTGCGGCGATCCGGGAGGCCAGACGATTGAGAAAGCCCTTGTTCTCATGGGAGTGCAATCTGGTTGAGACCCTAAGGATCCTCG
>JBHHVC010000194.1:0-5458 GCA_046754125.1 Candidatus Zixiibacteriota bacterium | reverse complement strand
GGATACCGGTGAGACACAGATCGGCAAGCTGGTCCTGATTATGTGACGCAGCACCCTGTTGATGAAGATTCATGAGTGCATTCCGGGCCGCCTTGGGATAACCCCCTGGTCGGCCCTTCTCATTTTGCTGGCATTCTCAAGCGGCGCTTCCAGAGTGCTCAGCCCAAAATCTGAACTGCTTCTAGGCCGAAAAAAGCCAGGCACTTCCGCGACCGCTACTCTCACTGTTGAGTATACGGCACACAATCGCGGCAATATCCAGTTGGCCATCGCCAACAACGGCACCTTTGGCACACTGGGAGCAACCATACCCGACCCATTCACGGGCGAAGCGATCCCGTCATGCGTCTATCCAAAGAACAGTGACCTGGTATACTTGTGGGTGGCTGCTATCTGGATTGGCGCGGTTGTCGATCGAGACACGCTGGTCACTACCGGCAATGAAGACTGGTATCGCACCAGGGAATTCTGGTCGCAACGCGAAACCGCGTTCGATTATGAGTCTATCGATATTAATGATCGCTTCTACTCGCCGACTGCCCTAAGTGAACAGGATATCATCTGTGAATATGTAGATGTTGTCGATGACCCCAATTTAGTTGGCGTTGACCCCACCGACAATCGAGCGCACAAGCCCCTGGGGATCAAAGTAACTCAACGGTCGATGGCCTGGAGCTATGAGTACGCTGATGATTTTATTCTGTTCGATTATCAGATTCAGAGCGTCACAAGCAAGACACTTGAAGATGTGTATCTCGGCATTTATGTCGACGGCGATGCATGGCATACCTCTCGCGCTGATCCGTCGGGCTGGAATGACGACATAGTCGGTTTCTATCAGACTCATCCGGCTCCGGAGGGGTGTGGATTTCGCGACACAATAAACGTTGCCTACCATTCCGACAACGACGGCGATCCTGAGGGCGGTAAGTTCAACGAAAAATCGACGCGCGGTGTCGTGGGCACTCGTGTTGTTCGTACTCCCGCAGTTGATCTCCAATACTCCTTCAACTGGTGGACGATTGATTACAGCAACGCTACGCGCGACTTCGGTCCAAGACAGATGGGAACTCCCAGCGATCCGTTTCGGCGGATGGGGAGTCGACTGGGCACACCTACAGGTGATCGTAATAAATACTATGTTATGCAGCATGAGGAATTTGACTATGACCTCATGTTCACGGCTTTGAACAGGTCCACGCAGGGATGGCTACAACCTCCTGAAAACGCGGAGGATGTGGCCGATGGATATGATTGTCGCTATCTGCTCTCTTTCGGGCCATTTCGGATACGGCCGGGTGATCGTTTGCCGATATCTTTTGCCTGGGTGGGCGGAGAGAACTTTCATCGGGATCCAAATGCATTTGAGGAGTTATGGGACCCTAAGGATCCAAACAAGTACTACCAGCAGCTCAATTTTGACGAGTTGGCGGCCAACGCGCGCTGGGCATCGTGGGTATATGACAATCCGGGAGTGGATACCGACAACGACGGTTTTGCAGGCAAGTTCAGGGTGTGTGGATTCGAATCGACGGTAGTTGGCTTTGACACGACAATAGCCGGATTCGACACGATCATCTCGCCAATTTGGGACTATTCTCGGGCCGAGACAACCTTCTACGAGGGTGATGGGGTCCCGGATTTCCGGGGGGCTGGCCCTCCCCCTGCTCCTCGCGTGCGAATCATACCGGACGTTGGCAATCTGAGAATCCGGTGGAATGGATTCTATTCAGAAACAACGCCGGATATTTTTTCGCGCCTGATCGATTTCGAGGGATACCGCGTATACCTCGGGCGCGACAATCGCAGGGGGTCATTGTCGGTAGTGGCATCATACGATCGAGAGAATTACAATGTCTATGTCTTCCGAATGAACGGTGCCGGTACATACGAGTGGGTGATAGAGGACATTCCCTTGACGCTGGACTCGCTGCGATCCCTCTACGGCGACCCGGAATTCGATCCGCTGTTCTATACTCGTACCCGCCCGCTCCTGATCGGGGACGATTCCTATTTCTTCGCCCCTCAGGACTTCAACCAGTCCGACCTGAACGATCCTATGGGAATACGAAAAGCATATCCGAGTGCAACAGACCCGGGAACTAACCCCGATCACTGGATCGAAGATGATCTGACCTCGGAGCACGGGGAGCCATTGCCACGGTTCTACGAATACGAGTTGACAATTACTGACCTTCTTCCGACTGTGCCGTACTACCTGTCGGTTACAACCTTCGACTTCGGGTCACCGGTGGCCGGATTGCCGGCGCTGGAGACTGAGCCGATAGGCAATGCCGTGCGGGAGTTTGCCCAGCCTTCTGCGGCCGAGGTGGCGAGCAGACAATTAGATGCATATGTCTATCCCAATCCTTACCGAGCTGACGGTGCGTACAAGGATCGGGGATTTGAGGATCGAGCTGGCGTTCTATCTGAGGACAGACGGCGACGGATTTTCTTTGCCAACCTGCCCGCGAAGTGCACTATTCGCATCTACTCAATTGACGGCGATATGGTCAGAGAAATAATACACGACAAAGAACCGCACGACTTTGAATCATCACATGACGAATGGGACCTCATCACGCGAAACACTCAGGCAGTAGTCTCAGGACTGTACTACTTCGTAATTGAGTCGGATACTCGTACACAGATAGGCAAATTAGTCATCATCAAGTAGCTCCCTCTCCGGCATTTAGTTCCGCTGGGAGTCGTCGGGCCATCATGAAATACCCGGCCATCGACACCAGGGCCAGCGACGAAATAAGCATCCAGGCTATCTCGTAATTTCGTGAGAATTGTTCCAGGACGAGTCCGCCATATAACGGTCCGAGCGACCAGCCGGACGCTACAAAAAACCCGTATACTCCCATATACCTGCCCATACGTCCCTTCGGGGCCAGGCGAGCGGTAAGAGAGAGTGACGGGGGGGACATAGCCACTTCCCCAAGAGTAATGACTATGAAGGCCACCGCAAACCATCCAAAGATGGGAAAGAACCCGATTAAGCTGTAGCCGATCGCATAAAGCAAGGCACCAACAGCCAGTTGTGTGGTCATCCGAAGGCGTCTCAGCATACGAGTGACCGGAATCTGGAGAAGAGCCACCATAAGACCATTCAGCGTATACAATATACCCAGTTGCCCCTGCGAGATACCCACCATCTCGACCGAGTATAACGAAAACGTCATGATCAACTGAGCCACGACCAAGTACAGCAGGAAACTCAGCGTGGAATGAGCCGCAAGATGGGAGTCCTTCTTGACAGCAACGAGATCACGGATATGAAACCTGTCTTCAGCTTTGTCTGACTGCTTAACGTGTAAGAACAGGCCGAACACAGCCGAGGCCAGGGCTGTCATTATTGCGGAAACGATGAACAACGCTGCATAGGAGTGCGCATGAAGCAGGAACCCTCCGATGGCCGGTCCCACAGCCCAACCGAGGTTTCCCGCAGAACGAGTAATGGCGTACCCGTCCATATGTCTTTCCTTTGGCAAGATATCGGTCACCATTGCATATGCAGCGGGCATAAAGACCGACCCAAAGACTGACTGCAACAAAAGACAGGCGGACACAGCCCAGAATCCCAAGTCAAAAGCAACAGCAGCGACGAGGGCGGCAAAGGCGATTGCGCGTACGCCCTGTGCTATTACCAAGAGTTTGCGTCGCTCGACTCGGTCAGATATTTCACCGCCCACAGCCTGAAATATCGAACGTGCAATTGCCAAGACACCGAAGACCATCCCGATCTGACTGGCTGACAAGCCGTATTCGGCGTGGAAGAAAATTGCGATAAATGGAATCGAGGCCGAGAATCCGATTGCGCTGATTACCCAGCCGAAGGAAAGTATCCAAAGGGCGTTATCGAACTGACGGACATAGGTGACAATACGGCCAATCATAGTCCGATTAGTATAGTCACATATTGGAGAGAAAGACAACGGCTTGAACGCGCATTATCTAGAAAAGAGCCGCTAGCCTCTAATCTGTGCCAGCCGATCACGAGTATCCTGAATCCAGTCAAGCTCTATGTCGGCATCGCCCCAATACTTGAGGACATCTGAAAAGGCAGCTTGCGCGTCGGCTGTGTTACCCAGTCCCTGATCTGCGATGCCGATATGATATAATGTGTATATGTAGTTACGGGCATCGCGAAAGTATCGATGGGAAGGTTGGACAAAGGGAACCAGAAGCTCTTTCCCTCCCCGGTAATCGCCGGCAAGTATTCTCAGGTAGCCCAAATCTCGACGATTCGAATCCTGTTGTGCGGGACTCTGTTTTGGGATGGCTTTCTCATACGCCGCCATCATCGCAGTCGTATCGGCGGTGATAAAGGCCTGCCCTAGTACCTCAAAGAAATCTGCGAACCACGAAAGCTCGGTCGGCAGTCGCGTCATCATGGCTTGCACCTCCTGCCTGAGGAGGGGAAGAGCCTCATCGGCCTTTTCAGGCATCCATTTCAATAGCGCAAACGGGTAGGAAATGCGCTGAAGCTGGTTAGCCCACTTGCGTGACTCTTCAAGATAGTACAGAGCACTGTCATCCAAACCGTAGTAGTGATAATATGTAGCGATAGTAGTCAGGGCAGAAAAGAGCTGTATGCTGTCGCCCGCCATCCGTGCCTGTTGAAGCGCCTTGAAACGATAGGTCATCCCCTTGTGCAGTTGTCCACGCCAGTTGGCGACATTTGCTTTGGCCGAGTAATAGTCTATCAGTCTGTATGGGTCATCCTCCTGAGACTTCCTTGCCTTCTCAATGAATGATTCTGCTTTGGCAAAATCCCTCTTGTGAATCTGGAGGTTGCCCAGCCCGGATAATATATCGGCACGTCGGGGGAATCGCTCGGCAGCCGTTTCAAGTTGAGTAAGTGCGTCATCGAGCTTACCTTGCCGTCTGTACAAACCTGCAAGCCTCAAGTAGGGGTCAGGCGAGCTCGGGCTACTGTTTAGCATCTTGGCAATCAGCTCAATTGCGCGATCATAGTTCTCGTACTGTGATTCAATTGCTGAGTACTGGTCCAAAGCAAATGAATAGGCTGGGTCGAGAATCAATGCGGTGTCGAATTGGGCAAAGGCCCTGAGCGAATCATTGTCGAAGGCGTGGATAAGAAGCCCGTAGATAGCACGCCCCTCCTTGTCGTCGGGGTAATTGCGCACAAACGATTCCATCTTGGTGAAGGCATGGTCGAAGTCCCGCTCCAGCCACAGATCGACATAGACATCCAATAAGCTTCGCTCACGGACCGGCAGCTTATCCTGAAATGCCCGTGCTTTTTCAAAACTTGGGACAGCCAACTGCTGGCGGCCCTGAAAAGTGTGGGACATCCCAATGCGCATGTAGGGTAGCGCGAAAGTGGAATCGACAGCGATGGCCGCCTTGAAGTCCCCTATAGATTCGTCGAGCAGTCCCAGGGAAAACTTCTTCATCCCAGCTTGATAGTGCTGAAATGCCTCAGCCG
>JBHHVC010000193.1:0-5486 GCA_046754125.1 Candidatus Zixiibacteriota bacterium | reverse complement strand
TTCGCCTGACCATGTTCCCTGGCAGCCGCAGTCGTGCGGACATTCGCGCGGGTTGCGGCCTTCATCCCCACGAACCCGGCCAGCATTGAGCAGGCTGCTCCACCCAGGAAGGCATAACCTGTCTGAAGCTGGATCTTCCATGCAAGGAGTCCAAACACTACGACTATAAACAAGGCCAGAATAGTGTACTCACGCTTTAGGAACACCATCGCTCCATCGTGAATAACATCTGAAATCTCTCGCATGAGGTCGGTGCCGGTCGGACGGCTCCTGATCCACATGAAGAGAATCAAACCAAAGGCAAGCCCGATCAAACCTATGACCGAAGACAGTAACCCTGTGTCCATCAACAATTTCTCCTATGTACCCAACGTCTTTGAGGGAAGCCTCTACCACTTATCAGAATCAGGTTGGAATATATCGGCGATGCCAAGATCAGGCAAGACATTTCTTGCCGTTCCCTCCACACCGTGCCACCCAAAAAAACCGGCGCAATCTGGTTGCGCCGGCCACAGAAGAATGTGTGCTGTTTCTCTAGAATCGCTTGATCTCGACAATAACCTTGGGAAAGCCGTTTTGCGGATCACTGGTGAACGTCCAGCCTTTGAGCACAAAAGCATCGATGTCGTCCGCACCCTCCAAAGCGCTTGTGGTGTCATTAATAAATGTTTCGGCAAAAACACTGTCATCGCCTACTGGAATGCGCCTCGCGAATGCTATCAATGGGAAATTGGTGGTTTGATCAACGGATGTTTTGGGCTCAAGAGATATGAATACGGTACCTCCGTCTGCAGGATCATCTGTAACAAGGTCGAGAGGACCGACCAAGCCGCCCGGCAGATTGTCGTGAAAGTCCTCACCAGCCAACTGCGGTACTCGATTGGGATTAGACGAATTCGTATATGGGTTGCTATCGTCCGGAACTTCAATGCTAGTAAACGTTCCGGTAGTCAACAGCCCGCCGCTCCGCCCGGGCATAAAGTCGTGGTTGGTATGGCCTGGGTTCCAAGCCAACTCCGTGAAGGTCCCTATACCATCTCCGGGACTGATCCTGGGAGAAACGACCCAACCCTTATATTTCCAGCCGAAAGTTTCATAGATCTCTGGAAGCCTGAACTTTGCCTGCGTAAGTTGATCGTACACAAATACACTTTCGACACCAAGCTCCCAAGCCAGCGTATCCACATTCGTGATTGTGTATGGGAGGGTGTCGGACTGAAACATGGTGTCGGTGATGAAGCGAGCGAAGACTTTGCGCTGACTAAGGGTATCAAACCCAAATGGCTTCTCGACCAACCCAATACTATCTATGATCACGTCGAACAAGCTGATCCTCATGCTGTCGGCAGGATCGTTGGGTATAAACTCCATCGTTTCAAAAGTGTCAATCGCGAGCGTATCAAGATCAATTGTATCCTGAATGGACCCCCGCAACGGTCGATATGAGGCAAACCAGACTGCCGAGCCATCGTTAGTGTTTCGGTCCCCATCGGAGAAGGATTCCATGGTGAAAGTCACCGATGCTCCCCAGAGGTTGAGCGTATCCATCTGCTCGTCGCTCTTAGGAAAACGAAGGGCCATCTGATTTCCGGTTTTCGGATCGCGAACGTCGTCGATCAGCATTATTGCGCCAGGCTCATTGACCGCCACAGTAGTCGACTCGACAGAAATAACGATTTGGTCCCAATTGAAGATGTCGTCGTCCAGTCTGAAGAGATTATTATCCGACCGGGCTGAGCCGGTTGAATCCAGGTAGGTCTTGGTGTTGTTGTCGTACGTAAACTTACCTAGCGACATCTGTTTTTGAGAGGCGGTTCCAAGCTCGTTGATGACCCAGACTTCGTAAACCAGTCCGGGTGGATTGGTTGGCAAAAGCTGCTCTCTTAGCGTCACTTCTGTGTGATTGGCCGGCAGAAGTACATCGTCGGGCTGGCTGCAACTGACATAGATAGTTATGGTGCAAGCAGCCAGCGCGGCAAACATCAATCGTCTTCTACGAGCGTACATCTAAGAATCTCCTATTTCCTATGTCTCACCAGGAAGCCGCCTGGTCGTAAATCCACAAGGTCACAGTATAGATTTAGGCGTCGGGGCTGTCAAGCCCCGAAAACAAACTATTTCCCACTCTTTGTTTAGACGGATAGGCCCGCTGTTCTATCTAAAGAAACGGTGTTAAAAGTCGATAAAAGTGTCAAAACCAGCCAACCCGTGGCCGAGAGAAGAAATAGTGAAAACATGCGACCAATGTAATGCCGAAATCGCCGACAGCTCGGCCGCTCGCTGCCCTGCTTGTGGCTCGTCTTCCCAATCGCGCGAGTCCGACTCTGATTTCATTATCACTGAAGCAGCCGGAGATGACAGAGAATTTGTCGGCGGGACCAAACGGTTCGACTCCGAGCCCTCTGCTGACGTGAGCATTCAGGAGCCTTCGGCGCTGGCGCAGGATAATTCCGACTCCATCAATAGCCCGGACTCGCAACCATTGTCCAGCCTTGATGACGACGATAGTGATGTCGAATTGCAGGTTGCTGCCAAACCGCCTCTGACCGATTCAGCCAACGAGCCTACAGTCAATACACAGTTGCGTCCCGGACAAGCGACTGGAACAGATGCCATAGACAGGCTGACAACCGATCAGGTAAAAGATGTAGAAGACAAGCTTTATGGTCGCAGCGAGTACCTGAGCGATCGTGAGAAGAGCGACCTGCTGGGAAAGATTGGAAAATTCACGCAGAAGAAGCCAGAAATCGTCCAGCAGGCAGCTAGGCCACCGGCCTCTGCCATCCTGACTCAGCCGGAACAGCCGCACGTCCCACCCAAAATGGCAAGAATGGGCAAAGGAATTGGGTATTACAGAAACAACCGAGTCGAATTCGTTGGTGTCCAAGGACTCCATGCCGGAGACGAGATTTCGCTCCACAACAGAGTCTATGAACTGCGCCCTCAAAAAGGACTCACCGTAGTCGCCAAAGCACTGATTGGTGCGGGCTTTCTCTTGGCGATTGGCATAGCTGGACTTATGATGTCAGCCAACAGCAATATGGGCAGCGGCGAAATTGCGGGGGTTGTCCTGGACTCGTCCGGATCTCCATACCTACAGGGTGCCTCTATTTCGTTCCCGGATTTGGGTACAACTGTAAAAGCAAATGCCCAGGGTATGTTCAGTGCTAAAGACTTACCTGAAGGCAGTCACCGCATCGAATTCTCAATAGGCGACCACGACAGCGGTGTAGACTACGCCACTGTGAGCCGCGGCCGGATCACATTAGTCAGCCTGCGTCCAGAGAAAACCGAACAGACTCCCCCCCGCGGACGGCTGGCCAAACACGTTGTTAAACAGTCACCTCTTCCTGAGTCCGAAAGGGCGAGTGCTGGGAGTAAATCAGGCAATCCCGCTTCAAAAACGTCGGTCAGGGCAAGCAAGAAATCCGGGACCTCACCCCGAGGTTCCAAATCAAAATCCTCCGGTAAGATCCGGCTCGTTGCCAACATCGAAGGAGCTCGCTTTGAGCTGGATCGCAAGGTGCTTGGTGCAGGAAATTTGACATATTCCAAAATTAAAGCCGGTAAACACTCATACAGCGTGGAACGCGACGGCTACAAGACAGCTTCCGGCTCCCTAACGGTCAAGTCGGGAAAGACAAGTTTGCTTGAAGTGACCCTTGAGCCGCTGGAACAGGCAAGCAAGGAGAAGGTTTTCTCAACTGACGACTACTACTATTCCGGTGTCGCAGCCCTCAAAGATCAGGATTACCGCAGAGCTATAGTCGATCTTACAAAGGTCATAGGAGACCAGCCGTCCCGGGCAGAGGCCTATTTCCATCGTGGTCAGGCGCTGGCCGCCATGAAAGACAACGATTTAGCCCGCGACAACTTCATTCGCGCCGCCGAGATATATGGGATGAAAAAAGAATACAGTGATGCACTTACGTCCTTCAACAAAGCGACTGAAATCGACGACCAGTCTGTTGCCGCTCATCTTGGCAGGGCCAACCTGTTTCTCGCAAGGAACGAGGAAATTGCTGCAATCACCGACTACAAAGTCGTCCTTCGCCTCGACAAGCGAAACGCGAAGGCGTATTTTGGCCTCGGCGATGCTCGTTTCCGTCAGGGCCAGTACAAAAAGGCAACAAAGCACTTTAAGGATGCCCGATCGCTCAACAAGAAAGATCCACTTGTACATCAGTATCTGATGCTTTCCTATCTCGCCCTTCATGACTACAAGAACGTGAAGAAGAGTTTCAAGAAGTTCGAGAAGGCCGTTACTTCGGAACAGGTTGACAGGATGCGTGATGATCGGAAGTACGCGGCTGTCTTCCAGATTGTAGACGGAAGATAGTTTCCAGCGTCGCCTCCGTAAACCATTTCAGTTAATCCTCCTCCATTGAGTTAGTCCAAGCTCTGCAATTACGGGGACATCCGCTATCCCGGATTATCCCGGTGCCATCAGTGTCCTGTTGCACCTGAACCTCGCGAGAGTATTACGCATCTTTTTTGTCCTTGCAGAGTGAACATCGGGCCTCTATTTTCGTCCAGTTATGCAGATCATAAAGCTCAAGGTCAGGAGAAACAGAATGAAGCTAACGACTAAGACCCCACTATTTGCCTGGACGGTCTTCGCAACCATAATGGCCATAACGGTTTTGGCTGGGGGGCTGACCGCGCAGGACAGCAATCTGCCGGCAGGTAACTTGTTAAGCAGCGAAAAGTATGTTCCCGACATTGCCACGTTTATGCAAATAGGAGCGTGCAGTCCGGCTGGATACAGTTGGGACGGCAAGCAAGTCTTCTTCCGCTCATCCATGTCTGGATCATCGCAGATATACCGGATCACGGAAAATGCCTGGCCATATCAATTGACGACGTTTGAGGACGGCATCGATTTCTTTGCGCTGTCGTACAACGCGCAGTTCGGTATTGTCGGCGCCTCGGTTGGCGGTTCGGAGCAATCAAACCTCTACCTGATCAATACTCGAACCGGCCAACTCCGGCAACTCACCGATGCCAAGGACATTCAGTATGGCTCGGTGGCGTGGGCACGGGATGATCGGTCGGTCTTCTTTCGCTCCAACGAGGAAAACAGGCGGGACTTTTTTATATATCGCATGTCAATCGAAACCGGCGAGTATAGCAAAATCTTCGGAGATACTTCAGAAGTGAGCGGGTATAACGCTATCGCCGACCTTTCGAGCGATGGATCCTATATGCTTGTTTATAACTTCACGTCAAACGTGAACAATGACCTCTACCTGCTTGACCTCGCCACAGGTGAGTACCAGAAACTCAATGAGGACGATCAGGACGTGACCTATATCTCTCCTGCCCTGATGCCCGACAACAAGACGATCTGGCTCGTTTGCAATGGCAACAAGGACGGTATAGCGAGGCTGGCGAAAATGACTGTCGGCTCACCGGCTGTCGAGTATATTGACGATGGCTGGATCGACCCGAAATGGGAAATCGACGGGTTGGGTGTCTCACGCGAT
>JBHHVC010000192.1:0-5510 GCA_046754125.1 Candidatus Zixiibacteriota bacterium | reverse complement strand
CGCGCCTGTACGCTGAAACGGCGCGAAAGCTTTCCCGCAAACACAAGTTAGGCTGCCGAGTGCTCGACGAGAAGGCAATCGAAAAGGAACGGATGGGCGCGTTGCTTTCGGTATCGCAAGGTTCCACCGAGCCGCCACGATTTGTCGTCCTTGAGCATAGAGGCGGTTCGGCCAGCGGGCGTCCAATTGTTCTCGTAGGCAAAGGCGTGACATTCGATACCGGCGGAATATCGCTGAAGAAGGCTCAGAACATGCACGAGATGAAAGGGGACATGGCCGGTTCGGCAGTCGTACTTGCAACCCTGATTTCATGCGCAAGGCTGGGAGTAAGGCAAAACGTTGTTGGGTTGATTCCGATGGCCGAAAACATGCCTTCTGGTCATGCTACGCGTCCCGGAGATATTGTCACCTCGCGAAAAGGGTTGACCATCGAGGTGATCAACACCGATGCAGAGGGACGCATGCTGCTTGCCGACGCCCTCGATTATGCCGACAGTTTCAAACCGCAGGCAGTTATCGACGTCGCCACACTCACCGGCGCTGCTTTGCACGTGCTCGGTTTCTCAGGCGCGCCCATTATGGGAAACAGTCCGAAGCTGCTAGATCGATTCAAAACGGCTTCGGCAAAAACTGCCGAACGGGTCTGGGTGATGCCGATTTGGGATGATTTCCGCGATGCTATGAAATCCAATATCGCCGATCTGCACAATTCGGGTGGCGCTCCCGGGACAATGACGGCCGGCGCATTCCTTGAGAGCTTCATCGGCGACTGGCCCTGGGTGCATGTCGATATCGCGTATGTAGATATCGAACCAAAGGGACGGCCTTACATTCCGAAAGGCGTGACCGGCATCGGGACGCGCATGTTCGTGCAACTGCTTGAGGACTGGAAAAGGCTGTAGGCTTTCGGGCTGGGAGACGTGCTCATCCTCCATATTTCGTTCGCAGGACATTCGTTTGATGGGTTGACGCGAGTGCGGCAATGATGCGGCGGTGGCCCAGAGCTTGCTGTGGATTGGTTCTTGTGGCTGGCAGACCTTCCGGTCTGCTGCTTGACATCTCAGATACTCTTACTAGGGGCAGACGTGACGTCTGCCGCCCACGATGTTGGCAACGTATGCGGTCCTGATATTCCAAACGTCAGGAGCTTCGCACACGAAGAATCACACCACAGGGTAGGCCACCGTGCGTCAGGAGCGCAGGGCTCCTGACCTACCGAATAATCACGAGTTTGCCGAGTTGCGTGCGGGTGTCGGATTCGACCGACCAGTAGTACAATCCCGAAACAGCCGGCTGGCCGTTGCGAGAGATCAGGTCCCATGTGTCGTGGCTGCTCAGTGGGTCGGATGGATCAATGTCATGCGTGATCTCACGAACCATGTCGCCGTCGATGGTGAAAATGCGAATAGTGCATGTCGGAGGTAAGTTAGCAAAGTGAATGCGACGGACACGGTCGTCATGACGATCATCGGTACGGCCTTCCAGTCCGCGTGCGCGATAGCGTGCATCTTTGCGGTACGGATTCGGATAAATGTATACGTCCCTGTTGGCAACGTCGGCATCGGACGCCTGGCCAAAGGCAAAGGCCGATTTCACACTGTCCGTGATCGAGGACTCAAGCGGCGGCACACCGGTCTCTGGAGAACCGTAGTCGAACGCTGTCACACTTACAAAGTATGGCAGGGTTGGTAGCAGGTTATCAATCTCCATTTCGTATTCGTAAAACTTGAGATAACCATCCTCGGTGTAATGCTCCGGTGTCAGTGAGCCGGGCGGCAGCGTTCGCGGGTCAACTTCGTCGGGGTATGTCTTGTGAATCGGTGTTGATACGCCGAACTCGAATGCGTTGAAATCATGTTCTTGAAAAAAGAAGATCGAGTCGGCGTGTTGGGGATGTTGATAGGGATTGGCGCTATGGTAGAGGAGCGGGTCGAATGTCGAGTCGTTGCACGGATCAGCGCCGCTGCCATAGAGACAACGAAGTTGCTCAAGGGTGAACGGCAGGTCGAGCAGGTCCCAGCCCTGCCTCGGCTCTTTTTCTGAGTTGAATGTCCACTTGTCAAAGTTGGGACGATCAAACGAGGCGATCAGTGAAAGGCTTGTTTCGCGATCGTCGCGTCCTAAGTAGACACGGTAGCCCTCAAAATCGATCGCCTGCACAAAGATGTCTTTTTCATTCTCAGAACGTGCGCCGTTGATTCGGACGTGCAGACCTCTCGGCATCGAGCGCAACCAGAAGTTCGGCGGTGGTGGCGGCTGTGCGGCACGCCAGTCGGGGACACCGTCCCCTTTGTACCAGAGAGTGTCGGCTACTGTCGCTGTCCATTGTCCATCAACGAATGTCGATTCGTGGACACAGATGCGATATTCACCCGCATAGCCATCATGGTCGGTGTCGACACCGGGATTGTCGTATATCCACTGCGCCCAGAGGGCATTTTTGCTCAAGTCGGAGAAGTCGAGATTGGAGTAATATGTAAATGGATCGCCGGGAAGGTTCTCGAAATTGTCCGGGGCAGTGTGGAAACGCTCACCGGCAACATATGCAAACGCAAAGTCAAAGCTGGCCCCGGGTGGCAGGTCAAAAGAGCCGTACGAAAGAAGATTCTGTACACGAATACCCGTAGATATCTGGTCTGCGAAATCCAAAGGCGGGGTCGACCAGCGAGTATCACTAAAGAACGACTTGTTGTAGGTGAATGCCTGGTCGAAGTCGACTTCGCGGTTTCGCATGACGTGGTAGCGCATCCGGTCGGTCAGTGGGTAGCCGGCTGTATCATCTCCGGCGGGGCGGTTGTTGTGCGGCTCCGAGGGGCCGTAGCCCCACCATACCCACCAGTTGTAAGAGAACGAACGAGGGCGGGCCAGATCGCTGAGGATTGAGAAACCGGCTGCTCCGGTTACCGAACCGATGAAAAAACCGGTCTCTGGGTCAAGCACGGGACCTTCTATAAACTCCCCCTCGTATGGGTCACCATCGGCGTCGGCCACCCATGCAACGTTGACCGCTTCTTTCGCATCGCAGCCGAGCATCGACTGAGCGCTACTCAGGAAACCTGTAAGATTGTCGTTCCCCGATCCCAGCATAAAGGCAGCGCTCACGACACTATGGTTATGCAGTGCCACATACAGATCCTCCAATGTTGATTTACCTATGTTGCGGATAGTGCAGTCGAAGAAGACAATATCCTGGGCGTAGCCGAATGACCAGACATACGATCGCTGCGTCACTTCAATCGGTAAAGCCCTCGGGTTGCGAACTACATTTTTCTCATCAAAGATGTTTGTCATCATCGTGTCAGTGTACTGAGCTATGAAATCCTGATGCGAGACAGCTCCGACGTATTCAGGAGAATGACGATGCACGGTGGAGCGTCGAGTCAAGTGGTCGTCCCGCAAATTTGTCGGGAGCATCTCGTATACGAAGTCAACGGGACTTAACCCTGTTGAAACAATCGTATCGCCATCCACAACTGCTCCCACCCACAGGCTGCCGTACCAGAGATGGATACGGTTTGAGCCTTCGGGGAATTCACAGGGGTTACGGCGTATTTCCCCCGTAAAGTAATCAACTTCGGGCCTGCGAATGGGGTCAAATCCACCGAAAACACCATGGTTGGATACTATCAACCCTATTCTGCCGGCAGTGTGACGAGCGATCTGCCAGGGGAAGGTATCATTCCCCGCCGTGCTAAACTTGGGCCTGCCGCCCACCGATGGCTTCTCTGCGAATGTATCCTCGTTCGTAAGCATGAGAGCACTAAGAATAAGATACGCGAACAAACATGCGACAACGCGACGATTCACCGACTTCATTCTGCTAACCATTCCTAAAGGGACTAACGATTACAGAGGTTAGTTTGTTAAGTAGAAGTTGGAAAGAAAAATAAGAAAAGACTTGACACACCCCCCCCTCCCATTTCTTACCCTTAGGGTGTAAGCCAGACAATAAGCAGAGCGCTTAGAATCCTCAGCCCGGCCATATTTCATTTGCTATCGGAATCAAATTGTCTATATTTGCCCAGAATCTTCGGGGCGGGGTGAAACTCCTCGACCGGCGGTGATAGCCCGCGAGCCGGAAGAAGTTCCGGTTGAGCCTGTGCAATTCAGGCGCCGACGGTAAAGTCCGGATGGGAGAAGGTTGATGAAGCGGCGGCAAAGTATGCGCGTCCGTCTCCGCCCCGATATGTAAAACAGTCGGGGATTTTTTGTGGCTGATACAGGCGATAGAGAATATATGCAACTGGCCCTGGACCTTGCTGAGCGAGGAAGGGGAAGAACCGCCCCTAACCCGATGGTCGGAGCAGTGATTGTGCGCGGCGGGCGAATCGTCGGCAAGGGCTACCACAAGCAGGCCGGTCAGGCACACTCGGAGATTATCGCCCTGAAAGAGGCCGGCCCGGCTGCAAGGGGGGCGACCCTATACGTCAATCTGGAACCGTGCTGCCACATCGGCAGGACCGGTCCGTGCACTGAGGCGATCATCCGTTCGGGAGTCAGCCGGGTTTGCTACGCGCATCGCGACCCCGATCCACGTGTCAACGGACGAGGTGCACGTATCCTCCGAAAGGCAGGCCTTGTCGTTCACGCAGGCCTGCTCCGAGAAGAGGGCTACCGGTTGAACGATGCTCACATAGAGTATCACCGTCAGGGGCGGCCATTCGTAATAGCGAAAAGCGCCCAGACGCTCGACGGACGGATAGCTGCCGATGGCGGCGATTCTAGCTGGATCACTTCGCCACAATCTCGAAAGTTCGCTCATAAGCTGCGTGCCGAGGTTGATGCCGTCTGCGTCGGACGAAGAACGTTGACGGCCGATAATCCGAAGCTGACGGTCCGGCTAGTAAAGGGGCGTAATCCGTATCGTATCATCCTTTGCGGCGATTCGCGAATTGTCGGCACTCCTCATGTCGTTAAACACAATGGTGATGCCCGCACAATTATCGCCGCACCGCGAAAAACGGTTGACCGCTTGTCTAAGCGGTGGCGCGGATCAAAGTTGGTGTTCTGGACTATTTCTGCGGATTCTGCCGGGCGTGTCGATCCCGTGCGCTTCATTGAGGTGGCGAATGAGTTTGGAATCAGGTCGATTCTTCTGGAAGGTGGCGCCAGTATTCTCTCTGCGTTTTTGCGGGCCAAGCTGGTCGACAAGTACATTGCGATATCCGCACCGATGCTGCTTGGGAGCGGACTTTGTTCGATAGCCGGACTGAAAAAAAAGAAAGTTGCTGACGGCATTCGACTAAAAAGTGCTGTCATGCAGCCGTGCGGCCCGGACTTTATTGTCACCGGCTACCCGGTCAAGGGATAGGTGTATCATGTTCACGGGAATCATAGAGAGCGTTGGGACTGTTAAGAACCTGAAGACGCGAGGGGACTACCGGATACTGACTATTGCGCCTGCCGTTCCGTTCGAGCAGGTAGTGATGGGCGAGTCAATAGCATGCGACGGAGCATGTCTGACTGTCGTTGCCTTCGACAAAGATCAGTTCACTGTCGAAGCGTCTCAG
>JBHHVC010000191.1:0-5526 GCA_046754125.1 Candidatus Zixiibacteriota bacterium | reverse complement strand
GTATTGATAACGACGCCGCATCCATGTTTGCGATCCAGACAGGATATGAGTTGATGATACCGCTCGTTGGTCTGGCGATGTACAGTTTGTACCCGGGCAGAGTAGTCTACATGTGTGATCGCTGGAATATCGGAGCGCAGTACCTTCAATTTCTCTATTCCAAACAATTGAGCTTCCTGTTCGGACATATGTTTCTGCCGTTCCTTCTTTACATCGGCGACCAGCAACATATAGGGGCTGCTGCTATCGAGTTCAAAGTAATCGGATACACGCTCTGCGAGGACCGACGGAGCAAAGGGTCGGAAGCTCTCGCGAAACTTGATCTTCAGGTTCATAACTTCCTGCATCTTTGGCGAACGGGCATCACCTATAATCGACCGAGCGCCGAGCGCCCGTGGGCCAAACTCCATCCTGCCCTGGAACCATCCGATTACTTTTTCATCGGCAACGATATCTGCCAGTCGTTCCGGGAGTTCATCGGTTCCCAAGCGTGTATAGGGAATGTCATTTGATTCGACAAAGGCCAGAATGTCGCTGTCGGTGTATTCCGGACCGAGGTAGGAGCCGGCCTGAGAGTCACCGTCGCCGTTGACTTGGCGTTGATTCCCGAGGTACTGGTGCCATACATAGAGCGCAGCACCGAGGGCACCTCCAGCGTCACCCGCAGCTGGCTGGATCCATATGTTGTCGTATATGTTCTCGCGAAGGAGCTTGCCGTTGGCCACGCAATTCAGCGCCACACCTCCTGCAAGACAGAGATTCCTGCTGCCAGTTTCTTTATGAACATATCGCCCGATGCGGAGAACAACCTCCTCGGTTACATCCTGTACCGACCGAGCCAGATCCATCTCGCGCTGAGTAACATCGGACTCTGGCTTGCGCGGCTCTCCGCCGAAGAGACGATGGAACTTCCTGGTCGTCATGGTCAACCCGGCACAGTAATTGAAATATGACATATCCATTTTGAATGAGCCATCTTCTTTCACGTCAATGATCTCATTCATTATAATGTCTTTGAACCTCGGTTCGCCATAGGGGGCAAGCCCCATTACCTTGTATTCTCCGGAGTTCACTTTGAACCCGGTGTAATATGTGAATGCAGAATACAGCAACCCGAGCGAATGCGGAAATTTAATGTCAGCATGAATATCAATTCGATTGCCATCACCTACACCGTAACTGGTCGTCGTCCATTCCCCCACCCCGTCGAGGGTGATGAAAGCAGCTTGGTCAAACGGTGATGGGAAAAAGGCTGATGCCGCGTGAGATTGGTGATGCTCCGGAAAGAGAACAGGGCCATCGAACAAAAGTGATTTCCGAATTGATTCTTTCATCCAGAGCTTCTGCTTTATCCACAGGGGCATTGCCTTAATAAATGATCTAATCCCAATCGGCGCGTAAGAGAGATAAGTTTCCAACAACCTTTCGAATTTCAGAAAGGGCTTGTCATAGAATGCCACGTAATCCAAATCGCCCCCCTGAAGTCCCGCGTAATTCAGGCAGAAGTCTATCGCCTCGCTGGGAAAGGCGGGATCGTGCTTCTTGCGCGTAAATCGTTCTTCCTGTGCGGCGGCCACTATCTTTCCGTCACACACCAGACATGCCGCGCTATCGTGATAGAAGGCCGAGATACCAAGAATATTCACTGTCTTCTTCTGTTTCATCCGTCTTTCACACTGGCTTTTTTCATAAGACCGTTTTCTCCACGCATCTTAGTGGCCGGTTGTGACTAAGTCAACTATCCTCTGCGACAGGCCACAGGCAGTCAATCAGCGGCCGATCCAATCATCAATCCTGACTATTATCGACATTTATAGGAACATACTCAGTCAATCTCGCCGTTCTCGTCTTACCAATACGATTGCCGCTTGGTTTTCCGTGACCAACCCTTGTTCAGAAACTGCACAGTCAATCGCGGTGGATTCACACCAGCTCTACTTGACAGATGCTCGCACCATATGCTATTTGGGTCAATGCGCCTAAACCGTTCTACTGCAATAGTTATACAGGTCACTACAATTGCTTGCCTGATTGCCGTTTTGCAGATGCTCCGCCTGCCCTCCCATACCTACCTCTGGCGAGAGATTCATAATCTGGGGCATACGCCGATCTTTGGAATCATTGCCCTCGCCGTGCTGGGAATGTCACGCCGGTTACTCGACAAAAGAATCTCGAATCTTTGGAGCCATTATGCGCTGGCCTTCATCGTCTCCGTCGGCATTGGACTGATTATCGAATTGGTCCAGATGGTGGGACCGAGGGATGCGTCTGCTGAGGACCTTCTGCGCGATACAGCCGGAGCAGCCGGGTTTCTGGGCTTGCATTGTTTCTATTGTAGCGGCAGCGCAATCTCATTAGCGGGGCCGCGTCTTAGGCGTCGCCTGATTGCTTTTTCAGCACTCCTGGTTTTGTTGCTTTCCAGCACACCGGTACTTTTCTGGACAGCAGCTTACTTGCATCGTTCTTCAAAAGCTCCCTATATCACCAGCTTTGATGGCGTGCTGGGGCGTGCATTCATCGAGCTAAACAATGCGAAATTCACCTCAGTATCACTATCCGAGCCAGCTGCAGCAGCTATCGACGGTCCGATCTCATCAGTTGCGTTCTATCCCGGTGAGTACTCTGAAATCAAGATAGTCGAGCCATTTCCCGACTGGCGACAATACGACAGCCTTCAATTCGATGTTCTTGTGCAGGAAGATACCGCAATACTCCTGACAATCCGCATCGACGATCGCCACCACAGGGGCGATCCGCTCGACAGGTTTAATCGCACAGAGATTGTTCAGCCCGGGTGGCATCGATTAGTGATTAGTCTGAACGACGTTAGAACAGCTCCCAAGAATCGTCGCATGGATATGGCCGCGATCCGTGATATCCACTTGTTTCTGTCCGGCATCAAGAAGCGTGTCACGCTTTTCTTCAGCGATTTGATTCTTGTACGGAATAACTCCGAATGAGATGTCCCTTTGACAGGACAATGAACCTGCTGGTTATGAGATTGGCCTATTGTCGGCAGAAGGGGAAATGGGTAGCGGACATCAAGGTTTTACGACAATCTTGCCGTAGTATTCGGTTCCGCGGATTGACCACAGGTAGATTCCTATTGCCACTCGGTTGCCATTAGCGTTGCGGCCATCCCAGACGTAATTGTCTGACACACTCTCAATCAGACGAACAGTTTCTCCAGTGGCCACAGTTGTGATTACCAGATCGACTGGCTCGTCAGGAAGATTGAAGGTAACTGTCTCGCCCCTGTCGAAATGTACCGGGTTGGGGTACGCTATAATATCGATTACTTCGTTGCCGCCGGCAGTAGTAGAATTGGAGATCAAGAATATATTTGCCCATGTCATCCACGGTGAATAGGCTTTACCGTCAGAGCATCGTGCTCGCCAACTGTAGGTCGTCCGGGCCGTAAAATCGCCTACGATAGTCCACGAGGTAGTTTGCGGTCCTTCGGGCAGTCCGGACGCTGATCCGACGATGATGCTCTGCGACTGGTTGTACAATTGGAAGTCGTATGTAAGAACATCGCCGTTGGCATCAGACCCATTGTTGACTGTCAGTATCACCGGTAACTTGGGCAGAGAGTCGCCGTCAGCCGGGCTGAATAGCGTTGGCGGTTGCGGAGCAATGTTGGCTGTATCCGGGAGAAAAAACTCAACCACTGTCGACCAAAGCCCGTGAGTCGAATCGTCTCCAACCGCACGACAGCGCCAGTACCAATTCCGACCTCCGGACAGGTTTCTGGTTGCCTGGATGGTCCCGCCGCTTGACAGGCCCGGCTCGATGACTGGAGCAGGCATTTGTTGCGAGGTGTCGAAAGCAAATTCATAACCCGCTGAGAGAAAGTAACTGCTGACCGGCAGGCAAGAGGTCGTCACGCTTTGCGCGGCCGAGTCGACAACTGTTGACACCACTTGTGGCGCCTCGATTCCGGCCGCATAAGTCATTACACTGTTTGACAGGTCTGATTCATTTCCATAAAGATCGAACGATTTCATCGCGAAATAGTACACCTGGCCCTCAGCCAGGCCGGACACAATAAACGATTGCAGTGTACCGTAGGCTAGTGGCTGTGGTGGGGTTATCTGTGTGCCTGCGTCCCAATTCGATGATGTGATCGGTCCGTCAAGGCGTCTGATATCATACGAACTAACATTTTCCCCATTGCCGGTGCCATCGATACTGCCGGGGGCTGTCCAGCTAAGACGGACGCTACCCGGATTGGATGAGTCCGGGGCGGCCGAGAGGTCCTGGACCGGATTGGGCGGAATGGAGTCCGGTGCTGGCGCAGTTATCACTGTCTGATCGCTTCCAAGGGCGATGTTGCCGGAGCCGTCGACAGAGCGGACCCGGAAATGGTAGGTGGTGCCGGGCGACAAGTTGGTCATGGTCGAATTGTGGTTTGTGACCATAGAAGGCTGTTGTGCAGTGAGTGAACCGTAGGCGGTCGTCGACCCGAATTCAACTTGGGAATTGGACGGTTCATCGGTTGTCCATGACACCCGTACTGTGCTGACCGTAATACTCGATGTTTGCACGTTAGAGATGACTGCTGGAATGCTGTCTACCAAAGTAGTGAATGTAGAATCGGCGCTCATACCCTCGTTTCCTGCAGCGTCTCGCGATTTCACCCGGAAATGGTATGTTGTCGACGCCTGCAAAAAGCCGACCGTCATGGAATGATTCAGCACCATTGTCGGATCAAGGCTGGTGAAACCGCCATATGATATGCTTGTGCCGTACTCAATTTGCGAGGTCGCAAGCTCGTCTGTGGTCCATGTGATTAGTACCGATGACGATGACATATCGCCGCTCACCACTGCGGTAATCACCGGCGCGTTCGGATCGGAGGCAGCCGGGGTAGTGAAAGTGTGGTCCGTGCCGATTGCCTCATTGCCTACTGAATCGATGGAGCGAACGCGATAATGATAGAGTGTCGACGCCTGCAAACCTGTCAGCTCGACTCCGTGCGACATTGTCAGATTTACGTCCAGTGGAGTACTGCTGACGTAGGAGGCTGTGATGCCGTATTCTACCTGGGAGGTGGCAGGTTCATCGGTGGACCATGTCACAGACGCAGAGTTGGCAGTCAGATTCCCTGCGTTTATCGCCCCAAGCTGCGGTGCGGTACTATCAAGGCCGCCGGATACCAGAGGATCGGTTCCCATTACCTCAATCTCGCTTAACCACAGAATCCCGGAGTAGGTTGGCGGTCCCATATTGGCCGGTTGGTATATGCGCACTCGCGAAGTAGTCAGCGAGCCAAGATTCGCTATCGAAAGGCTGTCATCGGCAGAATTGGCGACCACCGCCTGAGTAACGTATGCTGAACCATTCCAGCCCTGCACCAGGCATTGCTGCGATGTCATAAAGCGTCCCTGAAATCCGTTCCACGCCCAATATATATTCACCGATTCGACATTTTTGTCGCCGCCGGCAAAAATAATCTCTACCCAGTGTGCAGCGCCCTGATCGTCGCTTGATGCCCAGGTGGTAGAAGTGCCGCCAAACGGATCG